>JBEBBR010000130.1:0-9260 GCA_041158285.1 Actinomycetota bacterium | reverse complement strand
AATGACAGTGTTGAGACCGCCCATACTCGTTACGGGTAGAGCTGTTAGCCACACAGCCTGCGAACCGAAATATTGCGCAGAGGCTGACGCAGATTCGGCAAGTGCTGTGACACTAAGTTCGACGCCGCGCGGTGCACCCGTAGAACCACTAGTCACCACGATCAAACTCGGTTCGTCACCGAGTAAAGGGAGTGAGGGCTCAATCGCCGCAAGGGCTGCAGGATTGTCAGCGGGAATTAAGGCAACTGACTTTTCGTCCTCAAACAGTTCGTGCACAGCCTGCATAGCCTGCGTCACACCCGTGAGCCCAGGTTGAATCTGCACCGTTGCGAAATGTTTACTCATCATCGCTAGCCTATGCGCCACGAGAAAGGTTTGCTGTGGATACCCGCCAACGTTATGTATTACCGCCAGTAGTCAGCCCCGAAAGTCCAGCTTTCAAGGATCCGAGTTTTTCCTCGATCACTCCTGCCTGTGGCTGGGAGTCGCACGGCGAGTTCACCGATATCAAATACGAAATTTCCACCGGTGACGATGCTGGTATCGCCAAGATCACCATCAACCGACCTCACAAGCGCAACGCATTTCGTCCGCAGACCATTCAAGAACTTCTTGAAGCTTTCGAAATGGCACGTGATGACTCAGAAATTGGTGTCATCATTTTGACTGGCCAGGGCGATTGGGCATTCTGCAGCGGTGGAGACCAAATCATCCGTGGTGATGACGGCTACATCGGCGATGATGCTGTTGCACACAAAGGCATCGGCCGCCTCAATGTTTTGGATTTACAAATCGCAATTCGCAGACTTCCAAAACCAGTTGTCTCCATGATCGCCGGATACAGCATCGGTGGCGGACACGTATTGCATGTCGTGTGTGATCTGTCGATTGCTGCAGACAACGCACGCTTTGGTCAGACTGGCCCAAAGGTTGGTTCGTTTGATGGTGGATACGGGTCTGGTTTGTTGGCTCGGCATATCGGCCAAAAACGCTCACGCGAAGTCTGGTATCTCTGCCGTCAGTATGGTGCCGAACAGGCATACGACTGGGGACTGGTCAATGAAGTTGTGCCACTCGCTGATTTGGAAATCGCAACCGTTCAATACGCCCGCGAGATGTTAGAACTTTCTCCATTGGCACTTCGCATGTTGAAGGCATCACACAATGCGGCTGACGATGGACTTGCTGGTGTTCAGCAACTAGCCGGTGACGCAACCCTCCTTTTCTATATGTCTGAAGAAGGTCAAGAAGGCCGCGATTCATTTAAGAATAAACGCAAACCAGATTTTTCTCGTTTCCCAAAGCGTCCGTAATGCTTCTGCCGTCACTCTCCGAACTTCGTGCACATATGCATGTAGTCACTCTTGATCTCAATCAAGAGTTTCGGGGAGTGACAGCACGTGAACTAGTGGTCTTTGAAGGACCAAGTGGCTGGGGTGAATTCGCACCCTTTCACAATCACTCCGATCGTCATAGTGCGAATTGGTTGATGGCTGCGATCGAATCCGCTTTTGGAAAATGGCCAACTCCAATTCGTGAATCATTCGAAGTCAATGCGATTATTCCGATGTTGCCAGCACGTGAAATCGAAAACTTTGTTCGCGCCTCGCATGCAGCTTGTGGATTCAAGAGCTTCAAAATGAAATGCGGAAGTGAAAATCTTTCGGAAGATGTTGATCGAGTTTCGCAATTGCGTGCAACGCTAAATCAATACGTCTCTACAGATGCCAAAATCCGCATCGATATCAACGGCGCATGGACGGTAGCTGATGCAATCGAACGAATCCGAAAACTTGATGAAGCTGCTGCTGGTTTGGAATATGTCGAACAACCGTCGCAATCGTTAGAGGAATGTGCACTCATTCGACGCGAGATTGATGTTCCAATCGCAATTGATGAAGGTATCCGTCTACTTGATGATGCTCGAACTCAACGTACCCAGATCAAAGAAGCAGGCGATATCGCAGTACTCAAAGCTATTCCCTTGGGTGGTGTAGAACGAGCAAAACGAATTGCTGAAGAACTTGCGATGCCTGTAGTTGTTTCGGGTTCGCTTGATTCATCCATTGGCCTTGCATCTGGTGCTGCTCTAGCAGCATCCCTTGCACACCTTGATTACGCGTCTGGTCTTGGCACTGGATTACTTCTCAAAAACGATCTATCAATAACCGTAGTGCCGCATGATTCTGTGATGTCGGCATTTCGCAGCGAACCAGATGAAGAGATGCTTGCAGCCGCAGTGGCTCGCACTCCACACGAGCGTGTATCTTTTTGGGAGCAACGCCTCACTCGATGTTATGAAATTCTGGAGCAGATGTGAATCCGTCAACTCGCCAAGCACGTGCTGTGGTTTCGGCTCTCGCAAAGCATGGTGTGCGACATGTAGTGATTGCTCCGGGATCACGAAACGGTGCATTGTCCATCGCGCTTGCGCAAGCGAAAGACGCAATCGATTTACATGTGCGCATTGATGAACGCAGTGCTGCTTTTACTGCTTTAGGTATTGCAAAACGAACTAATCGACCAGTTGCAGTTGTGTGTACAAGTGGAACCGCGGCCACGCACTTTGGTGCTGCAGTATTCGAAGCGCACGAAGCAGGTGTCCCATTAATCGTAATTACAACTGATCGACCACCTTCAGTGCGCGGTCGCGGTGCAAACCAAACCATCATGCAAGTAGATATGTTTGATGCCGCAACTCGTGATGCATGGGATTTACCGGTTGCAGCAGATCATGATGATTTGTATTGGGAACTCGCAGTAGCTGGGGCAGTTTCAGTAAGCCTTGGTGATGAGTTTGCCGCATCAGGTCCAGTTCATCTCAACATGCCTTTTGCTGAACCAATCGTTCCGGATGTTGAGGATGATGAATCATGGGTCAGCCGAATTGAGATTGGCGACTTACCACTCGTCGAACCTGGCGAAGACATTGAACTTGCATTATTGCTCGAAGATATGAAGATCAGCCATGAACGACCTCGTGGTGTGATCGTCATCAGTGATCCGAATTCCGCGCAGTCTGCAATCAACTTGGCAAAATTTCTTCGGTGGCCTGTGCTCGCAGAGCCTGGCAGTATGGCTCGCAATGCAGAAGTTGGAATTCAACATTACGCACGTTTGTTAGCAGACTCCGATTTTGTAGCAGCGCATCAACCAGATCTCATCATCACTGCGGGCAGATTTGGTTTGGCTCGCAGTGTTAATGGTTTTGTTCAAAACGCAAACGGTCATATTGCTGTCGGCCGATATCCACTTGATGCAGATCCGTTTGAAACAGCAGCTCATCACATCGCGAAAATGCCGTTGCCGCTGGGAGTGCAGCCCGCAGATGAAAGCTGGTTGAACTCATGGAAATCTGCCGATGCAGATATTGACGAACTTGATACAGATGATTTTGTTTCACGAAATGTAGTTCGCACAGTTTTGGAACTAGCTGGTCCAAGAGATTTAGTGTGGATTGCTGCGTCGATGGCGGTGCGTTACGCCGATGATGTCGCGACACTGCGCCCTGATGCACCGATGATGCTTGTTAATCGCGGCACCAATGGAATTGATGGACTGATTGCATCTGCTGGTGGAGCCGCACTTGCACATCCACAAGGTAGAACTTTTCTCATTATTGGCGATGTGGCATTTCTACATGATTTATCAAGTCTTGCAATTCCGATCCTTGAAAAGAAACCACCTTTAACAATTGTGGTTCTGAATAATCGCGGTGGAGCAATTTTCAAAACTCTTGAACAGGGTGATCCGCGTTTCGAGAATGTTTTTGATCGCGTGTATGGCACCCATCATGATTTCGATATCACTGCGACAGCAGCTGCTTTGGGATACCCAGCAAAGAATGTTGACTCAATTGCAGATCTCAAGAAGGAACTTGATCAGCACCCTCGAGTGATTGTTGCAAGTCTCTACAACAATTAACAACAATTAGTTAGTCACTCGACAATGCGTAACGCATTGGTTCAAGTTTGGCATTTGATTCAGCAAGTTCTGATGCAGGATCAGATCCAGCGACGAGACCACAACCAGCAAACAAACGAATGCGATGTGAATCGTCGCTATCGATTTCTCCGCAACGTAAAGCGATACCGAATTCACCATCGCCGTGTGCATCCATCCAACCAACAGGACCTGCGTATCGTCCTCGATCCATACCTTCGAGTGCACGAATCACGTTCGCAGCACGTTGTGTCGGTGTGCCACACACAGCAGCTGTGGGATGTAGTGAAGCAGCAAGTGACAACACAGGAACTTCATCTGCCAAACGTCCGTTGACGTCAGTAGCAAGGTGTTGCACATTTGCAAGTCGAAGCAGTCGTGGATTTTCAGGAACCGTTAAGTCTGTGCAGTGCGCAGACAAAGCTTGGGCAACACTGCTCACTGCGAATTCATGTTCTTCGCGATCTTTGTCTGAAGCCAAAAGCGCTTCAGCTAAATCTGCATCTGCGTTGTGATCTTTGCCGCGGCGAATAGTTCCGGCGAGAACTCGCGACGTCACCATGTCACCACGTCGTCGCACAAGAAGTTCGGGTGTTGCACCAATAAGTCCATCAACCGCAAACGCCCAACATTCACCGTACTTCTTTTGAAGTCTGGTGAGAATCACACGTGCATCAAGTGGTTTTGTAGATGTTGCTACAACATCGCGAGCAAGAACAACCTTGTCCACTTCGCCGCTATTGATACGTTCGACAGCTTCAGCAACAGCGCGTTGCCAAATCGCTGACGGTTGTGTTCCTTCTTCCCAAGAAATTTCTCCCTGCGGAATTTCAGGATCACGTGTGGTCAACATGATGCGTGGATCTTCGAGTGCTTCATCCACCTGTGAAATCAAAGTCACCCAGGTGACACCATCGCGGCGACCAACCACAACATGAGGAATTACAACTACTGATCGGCCTGGTTCAAAGGCAAAAGAGGAAAAAGCAACGATGCCACTGCCATTGAGATGTACTGAGTCATGGACTTCGCTGGCACGGACAACATCCGCCCACCAACGCTGTGCGCGAGAGAATCTTTCGCGACCGCGAACCACGAGTCGAGCCGCTTCACCCCAACCAACGAGCCCAGCCCCATCACGCACCCACGCGAGTCCACCCTGTGCTGGAATCAACGACAGCAAATCTGCATCGTAAAAAGGATGTGATTCATCAATGATCTCGCTTCGCGCGATGAGAGCGGGAATGGCTGCAGGGGCAATGACATCAGCAGCGAGGGACATGGGCTAAGGGTATGCCCGTGTGCATTTGTCTGCTGAAGTCGGGAGAATGAGCACATGAGCACCGAACCAACCCCAAGCAACATCCCAACTCGTGCTGACTTAGACAAAAAGCCGTTCGACGTTGCTTCGATGTTCGACACTGTCGCCAAACGCTATGACTTGCTCAACGATGTGCTCGCCCTCGGCCAGACCCGTCTATGGCGTCGAGCCGTCGTCAATGCCGTCAACCCAGCTTTGGGCCATCGGGTTTTGGATCTGGCTGCCGGCACGGGCACCTCGTCTCAGCCGTTTCACGAGCGTGGGGCTGTGGTTATCCCCTGCGATTTCTCGCTGGGTATGCTCAAAGTGGGCAAATCCCGCCTCCCACACCTGCCATTCGTGGCGGGGGATGGCATGCATCTGCCGTTCGCCGACAACAGCTTTGATGCCGTAACTATCTCGTTTGGCTTGCGCAATATTCACGATACGGCTGCTGGTCTAGCGGAAATGTTGCGCGTCACCAAGCCAGGTGGCCGCCTTGTCGTGTGTGAGTTCAGCCAGCCGGTGTGGAAGCCGTTTCGGGTGATCTACCTCAACTACCTGATGAAGGCCTTGCCGAAGGTTGCCCGAAAAGTCTCAAATAACCCTGAGGCCTACGTGTATTTGGCTGAATCCATCCGCGAATGGCCAGCTCAAAAGCCGCTCGGTGAGTTGATCAAATCTGTGGGCTGGTCGGATGTCACCTGGCGCAATTTGACCGGCGGAATTGTTGCCCTTCACATCGCAACCAAGCCTGCAAACTAGGCCGAAATCGGCGGACATATCCGCATATTTGTGAACGTAATTCAGGCTCGACCGAGCCTCGCGCGTGACCCGTGTCACACGCCCTCTGTGAGGCATAAGTCCCCGTCTGCACGAACGCTCATGCGGACTAGACTGCGCGAGGATTTGCAGAACGTTTGCAAATAAAAACCTCACTACGACTGGCCCGAAAGCACTGCGGTGTGGGCTGAAGGAGGACGGCGAGACCTGTGAGCAACGTCGCCATCCCCATTCTTTCGCTAGGCATACTTGCCGGCGGTTTCGCTGTTTTTTCAGCCATCATCGCAACGATTACTGGCCCTAAGCGATACAACCGTGCACGCGTCGATGCATACGAATGCGGTATCGAGCCAACCCCACAACCTGTCGGTGGTGGCCGTTTTCCTGTTAAGTATTACCTCACTGCGATGTTGTTCATTGTGTTCGACATCGAAATCGTCTTCCTCTACCCATGGGCTGTTTCATTTGATCAGCTAGGCATGTTTGGTTTGGTTGAGATGGTGCTCTTCATTGGAACAGTTCTCGTTGTGTACGCCTACGTATGGCGTCGCGGTGGACTTGAGTGGGACTAAGGACAACTGATGGGTATTGAAGAAAAACTCCCGAGTGGCGTCATGCTTACCACGGTTGAACTTGCCGCTGGTTATGCGCGCAAAGGTTCACTGTGGCCTGCATCGTTTGGTCTCGCTTGCTGCGCGATCGAAATGATGGCGTCAGGTGCAGGTCGTTATGACTTGGCACGTTTCGGTATGGAAGTTTTCCGTGGCTCACCACGTCAAGCAGACCTCATGATCGTTGCTGGTCGAGTCTCACAAAAAATGGCTCCAGTACTTCGCCAGATCTACGACCAAATGGCTGGACCAAAATGGGTTCTCGCAATGGGTGCGTGTTCATCGTCTGGCGGTATGTTCAACAACTACGCAATCGTTCAAGGTGTAGATCACGTGGTTCCGGTCGATATCTATCTTCCAGGATGTCCACCACGTCCCGAAATGCTGATCGACGCAATTCTCGAACTTCACGACAAAATTCAAAAAACCAAACTTGGTGCACATCGCGAAGCTGAAATCACTCAGCTCGAAGAGAAGGCATTACTTGCCACACCAACCATCTTGCAAAAAGGACTCATGCGATGACCGAGTCTCCTAACACCGAAAATTCAGTTGAAAACATTGGTACTTCGACATCGTCTCACCCAGTCGGTCAGCGAGTTGGAAGCTTCCACGTCAAAGGTTCTGGAGATACTTCAGGCTTCGGCGGACTTGTTCAAACAATTGCAATTCCTGGCGCGACCGCTCGTCCATTCGGCAGTTGGTTCGATGCCGCAGCTGATGTCCTTGAAACTTCCTTGGTGAAGCAGGGCATCAAAGTTAAGGATGCAATCGAGCATTACACAGTAGATCGCAACGAACTCACCATTGTTGTTCGTCGTGAGAATCTCATTTCAGTTGCACAAACTTTGCGTGATGATGAAGCACTTCGTTTCGAAGTATGTGTCAGCGTTTCTGGTGTTCACTGGCCAGAAGATGCAGGTCGCGAACTTCGTGCCAACATCGAATTACTTTCCATGACTCACAACCGACGTGTTCGCGTTGAAGTTGCAGTTCCTGATTCAGATCGCCACGTGCCTTCTGTCACAGCGATCTGGCCATCAGCTGACTGGCATGAACGTGAAACATATGACTTCTTCGGTTTGATTTTCGATGGACATCCAGCACTCACTCGCATTCAAATGCCAGACGACTGGGATGGACATCCGCAACGTAAGGACTACCCACTCGGTGGAATTCCAATTGAATACAAGGGCGCAACAGTCCCTGCACCTAGTGAGCGGAGGTCATACTCATGAGCACTGACAGCTACGCAGATGCTTACGACACAACCGAAGGTCGCGTTCACACTCTTGTAGGTGGCGACTGGGATTCAGTTCATGGTGCACCTGAAGGTCAGCAAGAACGTGTTGTCGTCAACATGGGACCACAGCATCCATCAACTCACGGTGTACTCCGCATGATTCTCGAACTCGAAGGCGAATCTGTCATCGAAGCTCGAAGTGCCATTGGTTATCTCCACACCGGAATCGAAAAGAATCTTGAATACCGTTCATGGACTCAAGGTGTCACTTTCGTAACCCGTATGGATTACCTCTCACCATTCTTCAACGAAACCGCGTACTGCCTTGCAGTTGAAAAACTTCTTGGTATCACAGATCAAATTCCAGAACGCGCAACTGTCATTCGCGTCATGTTGATGGAACTCAACCGCATTTCATCTCACCTTGTGTGTCTTGCAACTGGTGGTATGGAACTCGGTGCATTGACTGCGATGACCATCGGTTTGCGCGAACGCGAAATCGTTTTGGAACTTTTCGAACTCATCACTGGTCTTCGTATGAACCACGCGTTCATTCGCCCAGGTGGTTTGGCACAGGATCTACCAGCCGGCGCTGAACAAAAGATTCGCGAAGGTATCGCCAAACTTAAGAAGAACTTCAAAGACACTTCCAACATGTTGGTTGATAACTCAGTCTGGATGGCACGTACATCTGGTGTTGGTTACCTCGATCTCACAGGTTGTGTTGCACTCGGTATGACCGGTCCAGTTCTTCGTTCAACCGGTATGCCATGGGATCTTCGTAAAACTCAGCCTTACTGTGGATACGAAACCTATGAATTCAAAGTCGCAACCCAAACATCTGCTGATGCTTACGGTCGATTCTTGATCCGTCTCGAAGAGATGGACGAATCACTCAAGATTGTCGAACAGTGCCTCGACCGACTTCGCCCAGGTCCAGTGATGGTTGATGACAAGAAGATTGCCTGGCCATCACAGCTTGCTGTTGGTGGCGATGGACAAGGTAATTCACTTGAACACATCAAAAACATCATGGGTGAATCGATGGAAGCACTTATCCATCACTTCAAACTCGTAACCGAAGGTTTCCAAGTTCCTGCCGGTCAGGTGTACCAAGCAGTGGAATCACCTCGCGGTGAACTTGGAGTTCATATGGTTTCTGATGGTGGCACTCGTCCATACCGAGTCCACTATCGCGATCCTTCGTTCAACAACTTGCAGGCAGTTCCTGCAATGTCTGAAGGCGGACAGGTCGCAGACTTAATCGCTGTCGTTGCAAGCATCGACCCTGTTATGGGTGGAGTGGATCGCTAATGAGTTTGACCGAAGCAACCTGGAACGAAGCGCGAGATCTCGCGGGTCGTTACCCACAATCACGATC
>JBEBBR010000129.1:0-2642 GCA_041158285.1 Actinomycetota bacterium | reverse complement strand
TGTGCTTCGGATGTGAGTTGACCTTTCGGTCATTTCAATCACATCTACTTAAGGAAAAAATAATGAAAATGAAATTTGTTTTGGGAAGTACGGCACTTATTGGCGCCTTGGTTTTAAGCGGCTGCACGGTAAACATCGGTTCCACTGATCACATGGATGGCAACAACCACATGTCATCCGAGACCACAGGTACATACGATACAGCGGCGTTGATGTTTGCTTCAATGATGATTCCTCATCACGAACAAGCAGTGGTGATGGCAAATATGGTTTTGTCTAAATCCAGTAATCCACAACTGCTGGATCTCGCACAGAAAATCAAAGCCGCACAACAACCAGAGATTGCACAAATGGAAGGTTGGCTTGCCACAGAACCTGACTATGACTCAACACACATGGATCACAGCACTATGCAAGGCATGTTGAGCATGGCAGAGATCGCAGCTTTGGGCGAACTCTCTGGCACAGCCTTCGACAATGCCTTCCTAGAGGGAATGATCAAGCATCACGAGGGTGCAATTGTGATGGCGAAAATGATCGCTGACTCTTCAAACTCTGAAGTGCGCAAATTAGGTAATGCGATTATCGACGCGCAAACCGCTGAAATTGAACTCATGAAAACATTGATCAAATAAACAAAAAGTGTGGGGCTCAAGATTTTTCTTGAGCCCCACACTTATGTCTGAAAACTTAGCGCTTTTCGAGTGGCACGTAGTCACGCACTGCAACGCCTGTGTAAATCTGGCGTGGACGACCGATCTTGGTGTTTGGGTCCTCAATCATTTCGCGCCATTGTGCAATCCAGCCTGGTAAACGTCCAAGTGCAAACAACACAGTGAACATCTGAGTTGGGAATCCCATCGCACGGTAAATCAAACCGGTGTAGAAGTCCACATTTGGATACAGCTTGCGTGACACAAAGTATTCATCTGACAACGCTGCTTCTTCAAGACGCATCGCGATATCGAAGAGTGGATCGTTGATGTTCATCGACGCAAATACTTCGTGTGCTGCCTTCTTAATGATGGTGGCACGTGGGTCGTAGTTCTTGTACACCCGATGGCCGAATCCCATCAAGCGAATTCCTTCTTCTTTGTTCTTTACTTTGCGAATGAATTCGTTGACGCCATCACCTGACTGGTGAATTTGTTCGAGCATGTCGAGCACTGCTTGGTTTGCGCCACCATGAAGTGGGCCAAAGAGTGCGTTGATACCTGCGGAAACAGATGCGAAAAGATTTGCATGAGATGAACCAACAAGGCGAACTGTGGAAGTTGAGCAGTTCTGTTCGTGATCTGCATGCAGGATCATGAGCAGATCAAGTGCTTTGACGACAGCAGGGTTGGCAACGTATTGCTCCATCGGAACACCGAAAGTCATACGCATGAAGTTTTCAAGTAAGCCAAGGCTGTTGTCTGGATACATGAATGGCTGTCCAACGCTGTTTTTGTAAGAGTAAGCAGCAAGAGTTGGAAGTTTCGCGAGCAAACGAATTGTTGAGATGTGAACTTGTTCATCATCAAATGGATCGAGTGAATCCTGGAAGAAAGTTGAGAGCGCGCTAACAGCTGACGAAAGCACTGGCATTGGGTGCGCATCAGATGGGAAACCATCAAAGAAGCGACGCAAATCTTCATGCACCATAGTGTGACGTGCGATGTTTGATTCAAAGTTTGCAAGATCAGCTGCAGATGGCAGATCGCCATAGATCAAAAGGTACGCAACTTCGTAGAAGGTTGAGTGCTCTGCAAGTTGTTCGATTGGATATCCGCGGTAACGCAAGATTCCTGCATCACCATCGATGTAGGTGATTGCTGACGAACATGATGCGGTGTTGGTGAAACCAGAGTCGAGGGTGACGTATCCCGTTTCTTTGAGCAGGCTGCCAATTTCAAAACCAGAGTTACCAACGGTGGCTTCGACGATTGGTAGATCAAGACTCTTCTCGCCATGGCGTAGAGAGATCTCGGACATGTTGCCTCCCAAAGTTGGGGTGGTGGGTGGTCTCGAGTCGTCGTTGATTCGAGGGCTCGGACTCTGATCCGAGAATGCCCCTACGGTACTCGCGGGTATGAGGAGATGCGAAATCACCCCTACCCTGTCCAAAACTCACGTTTTGTGAGGGAAACCTGAGTAATCGTGAGGAGATCGTGCGGGAAACGTGAGTAAAACGAGAGGTTAGGCCTGTAAACGGGAAGCGACTTTTGCTACTGATGAGTCAGTAGCTGTGAACGCTGCACGTACGAACTGATCGCCCGCCTCGCCATAGAACGAGCCTGGAGCGACCAAAACTCCGCGTTCAGCCAGCCATTGCACGGAATCCCAGCAGTTCTCACCGCGAGTCATCCACAGATACAGGCCGGCTTGAGAATCGCGGACTTCGAATCCAGCAGCAGTGAAAGCTGACAACAAACTCGTACGGCGAGCTCGATACACCTCACGTTGCACATCCACATGAGCCTGATCATCAAGTGCAACCGCAGCTGCATGTTGAATTGGGAATGGCAAGAGCAATCCACCATGTTTGCGAATCTCAAGAACCTGAGTGATCAAATCCAAATCGCCAGCGATAAAACCTGCGCGATAACCAGCGAGATTTGAACGCTTCGACAATGAATGCACTGCGATGACACCGTGCGCAT
>JBEBBR010000128.1:0-9177 GCA_041158285.1 Actinomycetota bacterium | reverse complement strand
GCATCATGTTCAGCTTCGGCCAGATCAAGTAGAACTGTCACGTCGTCGAGACGACTGCGAAGTACTTTAAGTTTGCTGAGTTCGGCTTGTAGAAATGACAACCGCGAAGTGACTGCCTGCGCATTGGCCTGATCATCCCAAAGGTCGGGAGCTGAGGCACGTTCTTCGAGTTCTGCAATTTCAGAGCCCAATTTCTCAATGTTCATCACTGCCTCGACATTGCGGAGGGTGGATGAAAGCTCTGAAATCAGTTCGCGGGAATCCTGTGCCATAACGGGCTAAGAATAGAGGTACGACGCACTCACCCACCTGCAACCTGATCCACTGAAGCTTTAGCCTCAGCAGTCAAGGTTTTTCGCTTTATCCCAAACCATGACCAGGAAGGCGACCACTTCGTGCTGGTGGTGATGGAGACTTCCATGCCCGAGGCCACCAGAGAACGGAGAGAAATATCTAACTTTCCTAACTGCAGCACTCGAGTTGCGCGGGTTCGAGCCGCTGAGGCATCAATGGCTAAATCATTGAAATCCCCCGACACGAGGAATGCGTCCGTTGCGATTTGGTTGGCAGCTGCAAGTGCCGCCGCGTCAGTGAGATTCTGTAATTCCCGTTGAGTTTGAGAAACATCGGCGACGGACACTGCAGTCACAATCACCATCAGCGAAATCACAAAGCAGCCAAGTGCCCATAAGAGAACTGACCCATCATCTTTTCGAATCAGAGAGGTTCGCACATCACGGTGCATAACGATTCATCTCCATCTTTTGGTGAACTTCGATCCGACCAATCCACGGAACGCCTGTTGTGATGGTTGATTTCACATCCAGTTCTGCACCCGGAGTTTCACAATCGGGAGCGCACGAAGCCGTGAGTGTTAATGGAAAAGGTGACAATGCAATGAGTGAACTTTTGACTTCTTGAATGGCAAGTCCTCGTTCGTTGACTGTTGAGATAGTCCACGTGCGAGCAAGTTGCATGGCAGCATTTGTTGCATAGTTGCGGGCAGAGATCACTGTTGCCAGAGTGGTCATTGCTGGTAAAGCAATCGCTGACATCAGAGTCACAGAAAAAACCAACTCCACAATTACGTTTCCCTGAGTGTCTGAAAGTCGTTGCAGACTTCGTTGCAATCTCACTCCATCACCACCTGAACTGAGAGTGTGGAATTTTGAGCGAGTGGCAAACCGATTGTCATTAACTCAACATCCGATGTCGCACTGATAACTCGAGTAGAAACTCCCACGCGTTTGATCACCCAACGAATTGGTGAAGCCTGCACATGTGACTCTGACATCGCGGTCTGCCACTGGGCAGAAATCGCATTCAGATTTGAGCCTTCACGAGCTGCTTCGATGGTGAGACGATTCAGTACATTGTTTGCAACCTCTTTACTCCACAACGCACCGGCTATATCGATGACACCTAATGTAAGAAAGAGAACTAGCGGAGCACCGAGGGCAAAACTCACAATTGCTGAGCCCTCGGCACTTCGTAGTTTGTGCAATCTGAGCATTACTGAAATGCAACGGCGGAAATAGCGCGATCAAGAACTGAGGTCAATTGCCCATCCGCAATCAACCACAGTGCAGTCACCAAGCCAGCAGTCATCACTGTCACCAAAACCCAACCAGGAACGTCTCCCCTTTGAGAATTAATGCGCGTGAGTACTTTGTTAGAAATGAGTTTCATGAATTTCCTTTTCTAGAAAACGGATGACAATGCACCAATAGCTGGGAAGAGTGCGATGGCAACAACACTCGGCAATACCCCAAATACAACTGGCAACATCATCTGAACATCTTTACGGGCTGCAATCTCAAGTAGTTGTCGTCTGTTCTCTGCCCGAATTTCGTTTGCTAAGCCATGTAATACATCGACAAGCGAGGTACCACGTTCTGAGGCGACCAATAAAGTGTTTGCGATTCGTGAATTGACCGACTTTGAATCGGTGCGTGCGATGTGATCTAGCTGCATCAACAATCCACCGTTCTCTATATCCTCACCAAGGAATTGATTCCATGCAGGTTTGAGAACTGGAGACATTCGCGAGCTAGTCGATTGCAATGCGCTGCGCAAAGACATTCCTGATGCCACGCACAGTGAAAGCATGTCGATGAAACTTGGAGCTGCTAATGATTGGGTGAGTAGTTTCTTGGAGTCTTGAGTCTTTGTGTGGTTCTCTTTTACAAAATAACCGGCCACTGCGCCGCCAACTAAAGCCACGAGCGAGAGCTGGGGCTTTCCTATAACTATTACCAAGAGGCTGCCACTAATGGCTCCGATAACAATGGCAATAACAGAAGTCAACGATGAGTCGTGTGAGGTAGCTATAAGAATGCGATGTCGGAGATTGGTAACTGAGAATGCCATTAATCTGAATTGCTGCAGCACAATCAGCAATCCCCCGCCAAACATCAGTCCAATAAGGCTTGCGACAAGTTTCATCACAAAACCTCAAGTTCTGGAATTTTGGCAATACTCTGCATGAGCAGGTATGAGCCAAAACTCACTAAAGCAATAACAACTAGCACCACAATTCCTGTGGAGGTTGAGTACGTCGAACGAACATCTTCTCGTGTGCACGTCATTGCCAGCACCACCCAAGGTGCAGCAACTGCCACTTTGGCAGAAGTCGCAGTCGCTGCTTGTCGGCCATGCACCTCGTGAATCAACTGTTGCTGCGAGCGTAAATCTCGAGCGAAATGTGACAACAAGGTACTTATGGAGTTGCCGCCTTGCCGATGTGCCAACTCAATTGTGTGAACGAATTGTTCGCACGAACTGTTGGGGAACTGGTGAAGTAAAAAGGCTAAGGCAGCATCGAATCCTTCACCATCTCGCCAAATCTTCTCGGCTTCTGCAAAAACAGATGCAGCTGCTAAAGGCAGCCGCGATCCTGCCTGCCAGGTGGACTGCGGTAAACCCAGCCCAGCTCTCACTCCACTTGCGACATCCTCAATGAATGCCGGCCATGCAAAAGTAATGTGAATCTTTCGATGACGAACTTTTGATGCAAGTTGAACAAATGAGTCTTCCTGGTTCCACAAAACTAAACAGAGCCCAGCGCCAAAAACCATTCCAAGCAGTGATCCCATCAGGCAACCGCCGCCCACAGTGCAGCAGCATCAACTGTCTGATTGCGCACATGTGATTTTGGAAGAGTCGTAGACATCACTTTCCAGCTTGAACCCATCCAACTCACGAGTGGAATGAGTTCGGGAGTTTGTCCCACGACTTTCCCAGTAGTTGCAGCAATTTCTTGCACTCGTCGAACTCCACGGGCATCACGAGTAACGTGCACGATCAGATCCACCGCTGCAGCAACAGTAGGTACGACGAAATCTGAAGTGACGTTTTCACCTGCGAGGAGCGGCAGGGTGCAGAGTTTGAGGATTGCTTCGTTTGTTGAGTTGGCATGAACGGTAGCCATTCCGGGCTGTCCACTATTCAAGGCAAGGAGTAGATCTAATGATTCAGCTTCACGTACCTCACCAACGATCAATCGTTGCGGTCGCATTCGTAGAGACTGTCGAACCAATTCACGAACAGTTACTTGACCAGTACCTTCGAGACTCGCTGCACGTGTCTGCAGTGCTACGTGATCCTGATGCTGAATCGAAAGTTCAAATACTTCTTCACAGGTGATGATGCGTTCAGATTCAGGCACAGCGGCAATCAAACAATTCAGCATCGTCGTCTTGCCTGTACCGGTTCCACCAGCTACGACAACGTTGTAACCAGAAACGATTGCTGCCTCTAGCAACACAGCCATTTGTTGGTTCATCACATTTCGCTCAACCAACTGAGACAAAGAGTTCAACCTCGTCATGAATTTGCGGATGTTGACAGACCAATGTGACTGAACCACATCTGGAATGGCCACGTGCAACCGACTGCCATCAGCCAAGGTTGCGTCAACAAATGGTGTTGAGAGATCGAGCCTCCGCTGCGAATGCATCAGAAGCCGCTCAACCCACAGTGAGATATCGGCGCTGGTGACTACACATGAGGTGAGCTCCGGCATTCCATCACGGGCAATGAAGATGCGATCTGGTGCATTGACCCACAGCTCTTCGATCGTCGGATCTGCAAGCAGCGCATCGAGTCGAGCAATTGCCGCGCGTGTCATCACGAACCTTTCGGATCGTGCCTGCGGTTGGCGGATTCAGGGGCGCCAACCGCGGCACCCAACCGGGGTGTTGGTGGGCGAAAGGTAGGTAGGCGCGCGTGGCATAGAAATAGCGAATCTCACACGTTGGGCAGCGTGACACTGCCACGAAAAAGGTTCACGAAAACTCCACACAGAGTGATGGAGTACTAGTCCGAAGAGGTAGTGCGTGAATTACTGAGAAGCAGCAGTCTGAGTGACGAGTGAGCGCAAAGTTCGCAACGCAACTGAAATGGCTGCAATGTCCACATCTGTACGGTGCTCAATTTCGCTAAGCAAATCCTTCACACGCGAAATACCAACACTCTGAGTCGACAACCAGTCCGCAAGGCGATCCTCAAAGGTTGAGTTCAGCGATGAAAGCAAAACCTTTTCAGTTACGGCTGCAAGTACTGCATACATATCGGCGCGCAAAGCTGCACGAGCCATGGTCTGCCAACGATCATCGCGAGACAAAGCACTGATGGTGCTCAACAACATATCGCCACCGAGCTCATCAGAGATCGCGAAATACGTCTGACTCCACTCAGCAAGCGTTACGCCATGACTTGCTGCGAGTTCTGCCAAATCAAAAGCCGCGTACTCATCGAGCAGTCCTGCAATTGATTGCGCCATTTCCACCGATACGCCACGTTCAACATAACCCTGCGCCTGCTTGGTCCAACGCTCAAGTTCATGTCCACGCAAGTCTGACTTTAGATTGTTACGCACCAATGAGGTTGCAGAACCAAACCGCTCCACATCGCGAGCAACATCAAGGTTGCTCGCACGGTTGGTGACAAGCCAACGAGAGACCCGGTCGATGTATCGGCGAATTTCCTTGAGCAGGTCAATACGAATAGACCACTTATCCGGTCCGAGTTCATCAACCTTTTGGTACAGAGTTTCGAGTTGCCCAGCATCAATGGCAATCACAATTGCTTTGACAATGTCATCGATGGCAGCGCCGCTTTCTTCAACCGAACGCCACACTGTTGTGATACCGCCGCGGTTGATGATGCTGTTGGCAATGACAGTTGCGGCAATTTCACGACGCAAAGGATGATTCAAAATCTCAGTTTTGAATTCAGTTCGAATGGCACTTGGGAAATATTCCAGCAAGTATTTTTCGGACCATGGCTCATCAATTGCAGTGCCCTGCAACAAACTTTCCGTCAACGAGATTTTGGCGTGCGCAACAAGAACTGAAAGCTCCGGCTTAGTAAGACCAATGCCTTGTTCCATTCGGTGAGCCAAGGTTTGATCGCTAGGAAGATTCTCGAGATTGCGATCCAAGATCCCTTGCTTTTGCCAGTCACGCATCATGCGTTGATGCACAGGCGCCATTGAGTATGCCTGAGCAAGTGCAACAGTCAACAATTCGTTTTGGTAGATATTGTCATCAAGCACCTGGTGGCCAACATCATCTGTCAACGATGCAAGTAATTGATTTCGCTTTTCGGTTGTGAAATCTGCTGATGTACGAAGTGAAAGCAAAATCTTGAGGTTGACTTCGTGGTCAGAAGTATCAACACCAGCTGAGTTGTCAATCGCATCTGTGTTGATGCTGACATTGTTGAGTGCTGCTTCGATACGACCGAGTTGTGTGAAACCTAGATTTCCACCTTCACCCACTACGCGACAACGAAGTTGGGAACCGTTGATACGTAATGCATCGTTGGCCTTGTCGCCCACCTCTGCGTGTGACTGGGATTCAGCCTTCACATAGGTGCCGATTCCGCCGTTCCACAACAAATCAACTGGTGCCTTCAAAATTGCAGACATCAATTCATTAGGCGCAAGGCTTGCAACATCTTCTGAAATTCCAAGTACCGAACGAATTTCTGCGGAGAGCGGAATTGTTTTCTCTGAGCGAGCAAAAACTCCACCGCCCTCACTGATGAGAGTCGTGTCGTAATCAGCCCAACTAGAACGAGGTAGTTCAAAGAGACGTTTGCGCTCTTTCCATGATTGCTCTGGCTGTGGATGTGGATCGAGGAAAATGTGTCGGTGATCAAAAGCTGCCACCAACTTCATGGATTGCGATAACAACATTCCGTTTCCGAAAACATCGCCACTCATATCACCAACACCAACAACTGTGATGTTGTCAGCCTCGGGATTAAGTCCAAGAAGTTCGAAGTGGTGACGCACTGATTCCCAGGCGCCGCGTGCAGTGATACCCATTGCTTTGTGGTCGTAACCAACACTTCCACCGCTCGCGAATGCATCACCGAGCCAGAAACCTCGGTCCACTGCAATCTTGTTGGCGATATCGGAGAAGGTTGCTGTTCCCTTGTCAGCAGCTACCACCAAATATGGATCATCGCCATCATGTCGCACACAATTTTGAGGTGGAACGATTCCGCCTTCGACGCGATTGTCGGTCACATCAAGAAGTGCATTGATGAACTCTTGATATGCGGCAATACCTGCAGCGAGCCACTGCTCACGAGCAGAGGCATCTGGCAATTGCTTACCGAAGAATCCGCCCTTCGCACCGGTCGGCACAATGACTGCATTCTTAACAACCTGGGCACGAACCAAGCCCATAACTTCGGTGCGCATATCGTCACGGCGATCACTCCATCGCAAACCGCCACGAGCTACGGAACCGAAACGCAAATGCACACCACGTACACGTGGCGACTCAACCCAGATTTCGGCGAATGGCCGTGGGTTTGGCAATAGTGTCATAGTGCTTGCTGCAATTTTGATCGCAATGGTGGAAGTTAATTTTCCATCTGCAGCAATTTGATATGCATTAGTACGAACAGTGCACGTCACTGCTTCAGTGATTGCACGAAGAATGCGATCATGTTCAAGGCTTGCAACCGCATCCAATGCTGTATGCAATTCCTGCGAAATGTTTTCGATTGAATGATCAGTCAGCGCTGGATCAAAACGAGTTTCGAAAAGATGCACAATCTTCTTGGCTAAAGCCGGATTGCTCGTAAGAGATTCCATCACTGTCGATGCATTGAAAATCCCCCACTGACTTACATAAGCAGCGTAGGTCCGCAAAACTGAAACCTGACGACCAGTGAGTTGGGCCGAGATGACTAACTGCAGAAGTGAATCAATTTCAGCTCTGCCTGCCTGCACTTCGCGGAATGCTTCATTGAGTCGAGCACTCCACTGTGCGTCCAATTCACACGAAGTTGAGAAGCCGAGATCGTGCAGCCACACTGTGTCGTGTTCATGTGGGAACAGTTGATGAGGACGTTCATCTTCAACATCCAAACCGAATGCTGCAAGAACTGGAAGCAAACTAGATAGTCGGATTGCAGTCACCGGATTAAAGATACGAATTCGGTGGTGTTCATCGCCTGCAACGATGCGAACTTGCAAACCCTCCCCTGCTTCGATTTGCAGGGCATCAGCAAATGCATCCGAAACTGAATAAGAAGATGTGTAGGACTCACCAAAGGCGTTCGACCAACGCTTGAGGAAATCCGCGGCTGATTGATCGCTTTGAGAATGGTTGACAACCATCTCAGCGAAATCGTCTTCCCAAGAATGTGTGAGTTCGTCAATGTCTTTGAGAACATCACTCCAAATTTCACGTGCCTGAGAAACAGTGCCACTCAGTCGAACTCGGAAGTGAAGTCGAGCTAGAGCGGATTCAGAAATATGAGCCGTGGTTTCGACCTCGGTCGCAGCAAACTTCTGAAGCAGTAGGTTTTCGATACCGTGGCGAACGTCGGTGTTGTAGACATCTCGTGGAATGTAAACGAACACACTCGCAAAGCGGCCCCAGATATCTGTGTGAAGAAATGCTTGGGTTTGTCGACGATCGAGATTGGTGAGAGCTTGTTCTGCAATCTGGCTCAACCACTCAGCATTCACTTGCAACATTTCATCACGTGGGAATGATTCAATGAATTGCAGCAAATCTTTGTAGGAGTGCGAACCTGCAATCAATCCGCTGTCGTCAAGAACTTTTTGAGCAGTTGTTCTGATGACTGGGATTTCAAGTACTGAGTCGGTGTATGCCTCGCGACTGAGTAGACCGAGGAATCGATGTTCACCGACAACTTTTCCATCTGCACCGAATTGTTTGACACCGAAGTAATCCATGTACACCGGGCGATGTACGGATGAACGGGTAGAAGATTTTGTCAAAATCAATGGCTGGGCATCAACTGCAAGTTTTTGAGATTCTTCATTGAGTTCGCCAAGTTGCAACTGTGATGAGCCTTGACCTGCAAAAAGCCCAAGTCCTGTCGCATCATCAGAAGTAAGAATGCGAGTCTTTTGATCTAAGTTGTAGTAGCGATAGCCGAGGAAAGTTAGGTGGTTGTCGGTCAACCAAGTAAGGAACTCAGAGGTTTCTTGTGCGATTTCGACGGAAGTAACCGCAGGTGGATTTTCGCCCCAGAGTTTCGCCAACTCCTGAGCTTTTCCACGCATCGCCAACCAGTCGCGGTTTGCACTAGCAATATCTTCGATTACTTCACCGAGAAAATCTTTGAGTTCATCGTGTGCTGCTGGAGTGAGGAGTCGATTGATCTCAAACTCACTCCACGATTCAGCATTTCCATTTGTATTGCTTTCGGAGACACTGATGAGTTGGCCTTGTGCATCGCGTTCGGCATACATAATCGGATGGACAACTCGATAGACACCACGAGTTTGTCGCATCAGTGCAGCAGTCAAAGAGTCGATCACGAACGGCATATCGTCCATAACGACCTGGACCACGGAGTGGCGCGACTCCCAGCCATCAATTTCGGCATGTGGTGTGAGGACCCGAATTGCCGCAGTGCCTGGTGTGCGAGTGGCACCAAGATTGAGGTGCGAAATAACGGCTGCCTTCACATCGGCGGGTTCGCGATGTGCGAGGTCTTGCCGTGGAGTGTGGCGGTGATAGGTCTCAAGGAACGCCGACAAAGCGGTTGTCGACAAGGTATGCGTCATTGGCGCAGGCATGTTGTGCTCACTCAAATCTGTCGCCACGCCGTTGTGACGATGCGCCTACGGTAGCGGAAACTCGGGCAAACTTGCGACCATGGCTACCCCGATTGAAG
>JBEBBR010000127.1:0-3590 GCA_041158285.1 Actinomycetota bacterium | reverse complement strand
CAAGACATCACGCGCGCTCGCCGTGATTTATCTGATATCGATTAGTGGAACTTTTCTGGCTTTTCATGTCTCTTTACGGGGGAGAAGAGATTTAGAGTGAATCTCTAGAGATGGGGGAACCATGAAAAGAATTTTGTTGGCCGCTTTTTTGGGGGTCGCGTCTGTATTGGGATTAACTGCCCTGCCAAGCGCTACAAGCTCTGACATCACCTACTCAAACTTCCGAGCAGAAGAAGTAATTCCGACTCTCACTGACCTCAATGATGAAAACTACGCAGCAACCATGGCGAATCAAGATGCGCTTGATGAAGTTGGGGACATTATTCGAGATAGATATGAAAATAACGCGCTCACTGGAATTGCGTTAAACCCAGTAAAGAATGAAATTTGGATTTGGTTTCATCCAAATGTTCCCGAAGAAGTTTATGAATTGCAATCGAAATATCCAAAGATTCGGTTCAATTTCGAAATTTCCAAATACTCGAAATCTCAACTCACCAAGCAACAGGATCTACTCTTTGAGTTCGCGAAAATGACCGGAATCAAAATCGCTGCCATTTCTCTTCCGGCTGACGGAAGTGGACTTACGATCAAGCCACACACTTCAACAGCCGACTCAGAATTGAATTCATTGTTGAAACAAGTGAACCTGCTAATCGATTCCCAGGACATAATCATTGGAGAACCGATGAATCCTTCAAGTGCGATTGCAACTCTTGATACAGGCAACAAGGCAATCAGTCCCCATTTGGGAGCTCGCGAGAACTAACGTATGACGATGCGAAGTGAAACCGAAGTAGAAGTAGAGGAGTTTCTCTACGCACATGGTGATGTGCTGCTTCGTTTCGCATTTTCACTTGCTTTGGATCACGGTCTTGCCCAAGATCTATTACAAGACGCACTTGTTCGAGTAATCCCAAAATGGAATCAAATCGAACCCTTGGCTCGGCATCAATACATCCGAACCACAATGGTGCGACTCAACATTCGTCGCTGGACAAAGTCGCTATGGCGAGAAACCCAAGTCGAAATCAAAGAGTCCGATTGGATTGCAGAAGATGGATCGCGACACGTCGAAGCCAGGCATATGTTGATCGCTGAATTACGAAAACTTCCGCGCAAACAAGCAACAGCGATCACGCTCAGATACACCGAAGGTTTGTCGGTTAGTGAAGCTGCCGAACTTATGGGTGTCGAGCAAGGAACTATTAAAAGTCTGTGTTCTCGAGGCTTGGAACAACTAAAACAGAATTCGAATTTGCAGCAACTGCATTCGGGAATTCAATTCACAACGGAGTTGGCAAATGACTAAACATTTGATGGGGAGTGATTCGATGGATCACAATGAGCAATTGCACTCACGTTTCAAGAGTGCTCAAGACGTTTCTTCACATCTAGATGTCGAAGCGACAATGTCTGGCATTCGACGCAAGATGAAAAGAAAATCTCAGATCCGAAACTCGATTGCGGCGTCTGTCTTAGTTCTTGCAGGGGTAGGGATATCAGCGAATTTTCTTGCGACTGAAGACTCAATTCCACTACATGTAATCACGATGTCACAAACTAAAGCAATCAAAGCGCTGGCAACAGAGCAAAATCTCACGTCGAGTTCGATTACCCCACAGGTCACTAAAACCAATAATGGAGCTTTCTACATTTTTAGTAACGATGATGAAAATGAGGATCTATTTGATTCCATGTCCGCTTCTGCCGGTATTGAGAATCAACTTTTTGAAACCGGTTACGGGATGTCGCTCATAACGACACTCCCAGAGTGGGATTGTGCAATTACTGTTGGTGTGTTTGAGGACGAGAATTTGACTAGACACATTTACTCAGAAACTTTTGAAAAGCAATCGGCGGGTGAGACTGTTCAACTGAAACTGTTGGAAATCGATCCGCCGTTAGAGTCAATCCAGGTTGTGAGTTTTTGTAAGCTCTCAAATAAAACAACGATATTCAAGGTGAAAACGGTCACTAAGCAATAAGAAGTTACCTACATGCTCCAAGCGTATGAACAGCTAAATCGCAAAGTTTGAAGTCAATTAGGCTTAAGGCATGTCTCACATCGATATTCAGCACGTTTCATATGTGCTTCCAGATGGACGAATGCTGCTTGATGATGTGAGTTTTCGAGTAGGCGATGGTGCTGTAGCGGCGCTCGTTGGACCGAACGGTGCGGGAAAATCCACATTGATGAAATTCGTTTCTGGCGAATGGTCACCGCATGAAGGTTCCATTGTGTGCAGTGGTTCTGTCGCAGTGATGCCCCAGTTCATTGGACATATGACAGAGGGAAATGTTCGCGATCTTTTGTTGACGGTTGCGCCACAAAGGATTCGTGCCGCAGCTGCCGAACTTGATGCCTCCGAGCTTGCGATGATGGACAACGATGACGAACCAACCTCAATGCGTTATGCCCAAGCGATTTCTGATTGGGCTGAAGTCGGCGGCTATGACATGGAAGTTGTGTGGGATGTCTGCACGATGGCCGCAATGGGTAAAACTTTTGAATCAGTTCGGTGGCGCGAAACTCACACCCTTTCTGGTGGGGAGCAAAAGCGCTTAGTGCTTGAATCATTATTGCGCGGTCCAGATGAGATTTTGTTATTGGACGAACCTGATAACTATCTCGATGTGCCAGGAAAACGTTGGCTCGAACAACAACTCATTGAGTCGAAGAAAACTATTTTGTTGATCAGTCACGATCGCGAACTTTTGGCGGCTGCCGCAACTCATATTGTGAGTGTTGAACTTGGGGCTGCCGGAAACACTGTCTGGGTTCATGGTGGAAGTTTTCGAACTTTCCACGCGGCACGTCTCGAAAGATTTGCACGCCTTGAAGAGTTGCGCCTTCGTTGGGATGAAAAACATCAACAACTCAAAGATCTCGTGCAAACGTTGAAAGTAAAAGCTGCATTCAACGACGGTATGTCCTCGCGTTATCGAGCTGCATGCACACGTCTTGAGAAATTCGAACTCGCAGGTCCACCGCAAGAAGTTCCACGTGATCAAAATTTGAAGATGCGACTTAAAGGTGGTCGCACCGGCAAACGTGCTGTAGTTATCGAAAACTTAGAGCTCACAAATCTCACTCAACCTTTTGATCTTGAAGTGTGGTTCGGTGAAAGACTCGCAGTGCTTGGTGGAAACGGCACTGGCAAATCCCATCTCTTGCGATTGCTTGCACTCGGTGGTTCTGATCCGGATGTGGAACATCGTCCAGTGACAGATCTTGTGATTGAACCGGTGAATCACACAGGTTCAGCAAAACTTGGGGCACGTGTTGTTCCAGGTTGGTTTGCACAGACTCATGTGCGACCTGATTTAGCTGGACGCACATTGCTGGAGATTTTGCATCGCGGTGATGAACGTCGTGCAGGTATGCCGCAAGAGCCTGCAGCTCGCGCACTTGATCGATACGAGTTGGCGTATGCGGGGGAGCAGAAGTTCGACACTCTCTCCGGCGGTCAACAAGCGCGCTTTCAAATTCTGCTGTTAGAACTCAGTGGTGCAACTTTGTTGTTGCTCGATGAACCAACCGACAACCTCGATCTTGCGAGCGCCGATGCATTGGAAATTGGTCTCGA
>JBEBBR010000126.1:0-7111 GCA_041158285.1 Actinomycetota bacterium | reverse complement strand
CTCAGAGTCCAGATTTTCCAGCACACTTGAATTTCGTGCCGTCAGATTACGAAGGTCCCACAGGAATCCTCGGAGTCATCATCGATGCATGTTCACGAGATGGTATTCCCGCCGGCTCACTGTGGTCTCAGGTTCCTCATTATGTCGCTACGTCTCCATGCCCTAAAGCAACTCTTGCTTTGCTTTCTCGTATCGAAGAAGCACTCGACATTGCAATCGACTACGAGGACCTCACAGAGGAAGCCGCTGAGTGGGAAAAAGACATCGACGGGATCGCGCTCGATGATGAGGATCTCTCAGCATACGTAAAACAGCTCGAAGAAAATGTCACCGATGAAACAGATAACTCATCTGACATCGCTGACGAATTCGAAAGATACCTGCGACGCAGAAACTCTTCGTGAGTTAGTTTCGGTTGTTCATCTTGCGATAGCGATCAACTGCTGCTGCGGTTGAAGAGTCCAACTTCGAAATATCGCCATCAACGAGTGCAGGCGAAATTGAGTTGGCGACGGTTTTACCGAGTTCAACTCCCCATTGGTCAAAAGATCCAACACCCCAGATCAGTCCTTGAACCAATGTGACGTGTTCGTACAGCGCAACGAGGTTTCCGAGAACTCGTGGGGTCAACTTTTCATACATGATCAAAGTTGACGGACGATTTCCAGGCATAACTTTGTGGTGCACAAGATTTTCAGGTGTTCCATCTGCACGAACTTCTGCTGCTGTTTTGCCAAAAGCTAATACCGAAGCTTGAGCCAAGACATTCGCAAACAGAAGATCTTGATGAACGCCAATTTCATGAAGTGGTTTGGCTGCAACAAGAAAATCAACAGGAACCATTGTTGTTCCCTGATGAAGTAGTTGATGGAAGGAATGTTGACCGTTTGTACCAGGTTCACCCCAATACACAGGGCTGGTGTCGTAATTAAGAGATTTACCTTGGATCGAAACCGATTTGCCGTTGCTCTCCATGAGCATTTGTTGCAAATATGCAGGGAAGCGCTTCAGGTAGTTTTCATAAGGAAGAACAGCATGAGTTTGAGCATCAAAGAAATTGCGGTACCAGATGCTCAGAAGTGCCATTCGATACACGACATTGTCTTTAGGTTTTGTCGACTTGAAGTATTCATCCATTTCGTTGAAACCAGCGAGAAGCTCTTTGAACGCATCTGGTCCGATAGCGATCATCGTAGAAAGTCCGATGGCACTATCCATGGAGAATCGGCCGCCGACCCAATCCCAGAAACCGAAAACGTTTGCAGGTGCAATGCCGAACTGTTCAACCAATGAAAGATTGGTACTTAACGCTGCAAAGTGTGCGGCTGGGTTGAAACTGTTACCTAACCCGTGAGCTAACCATTCACGGGCAGTGTTCGCATTAGTCATGGTTTCGGTCGTCGTAAAAGTTTTGCTTGCCACAATGAACAAAGTGGTCTCTGGATTCTTGCCGATCAATGCTTCTGAAATATCTGATCCATCAACATTAGAAACAAAAGTAAAAGACAGATCCCGATTGGAATATGACTTCAGTGCCTCGAAGGCCATCACTGGACCTAAATCAGATCCGCCAATCCCAATGTTTACGACATGTTGAATCGGTTTTCCCGTTGAACCTAGGAATCTTCCATCGCGAACTGCGTCCGCGAATCCGGCCATACGGTCTAGCACTTCATGTACCTGAGCTACAACATCTACGCCATCAACCAAAAGTTCTTCACCGCGCGGTTTGCGTAACGCAGTATGGAGTACTGATCGATTTTCGGTGACATTAATGCGTTCACCGGAAAACATTCGGTCTACACCGTTGGCTACATCACGAGATTTAGCCAACTTATTGAGGCAATCTACAACTTTTTCATCAATGAGGTGTTTCGAGAAATCGAAAGTTAAACCTGCAGCATTGAAAGTATGTTGTGAAACTCGACCTTTATCTTGGGCGAATAATTCACGAAGAGTGGTTTTCTTGATTCGCTTCGCGTGTTTGGTCAGGGATTTCCACTCTGAACTGTTAATTAATTTAGACATGTTGGCCCTTACAGTGCGATACCGAGTAGTGAATCAAGTGCACGCGAAACGATGCCTTGAGCTGTTGGGTCTTGCTGGTTTCCATTCAAAGTTTCTTTGGCCCATTCATCAACTGCGTTGATTGCGGCTGGAGTATCAAGATCGTTTGCTAGAGCGACTCTCATCTTCATAAGAAGTTCAAGTGCATCCGCACCACCAATGTAAGAGAGCGCCTCACGCCAATCTGCCACGCGCTTTTCAGCTGCCACTAGATCGTGATTAGTCCACTCCCAATCTGAGGAGTATTTGTGCGAAATGATTGCCAATCGAATCACCATCGGATCAATTCCCTGATCACGAAGGGCAGAAATGAAAACCAGATTTCCACGGGACTTACTCATTTTTTCACCGTCAAGCGCGACCATGCCCGCGTGCACGTATGCCTTCGCAAATTCTTCAACATTGCCACTGGCAACCGCTTGTGCATTACACATTTCGTGATGAGGGAAAATTAAATCTTTACCGCCACCTTGGACTGTGACGGTTCCACCCAAGTAATCAATCGCGATTGCGACACACTCAATATGCCAGCCAGGTCGACCTGCACCAAAGTGGGCTTCCCAAGATGGTTCGCCAGGTCGGGCCGCAAGCCACAGCAAAGCGTCTAGTGGATTTCGTTTACCCACTCGTTTTGGATCGCCACCTCGTTCGGCGAAAATGGTTTCCATAGTCATTGCGTCGAGTGAACTGACTTCGCCGAAGACCGATGATTTAGAGACGTCGAAATACACATCACCATCGAGTAGATATGCAGCATCGAATGTGATGAGCTGATCAATCCACTCGACAATGCCCTTCATATGTTCAGTCACTGTGACGTAATGATCTGGGGCAAGTATGCGTAGAGCCGTCATATCGTCGCTAAAACGAACGACTTCCCGTGCAGCGATAGCCTGCCAGTCTTCAGAAATCAACGCTGCACGTTCAAGCAATGGGTCATCAATATCTGTGATGTTTTGAACGTAAGTCACACTTGTTCCACCGTCACGCCACGCTCTTTGCAAAATATCGAATGCAAGATATGTGGATGCATGACCCATATGGGTGGAGTCATAAGGAGTGATTCCACAGACATAGAGGGATGCCGACTCTCCTGGTTGAACGGGAGTCACTAGAGATCGAGACGAAGTATCAAAAACACTGATGGGCAATCCCGATCCAGGTAGGGCTGGGATTGACGCAGACATCCAAGATTTCACCCCACCACTCTAGCGAGCGCATGATGATGTGATTGAAGCTCTAAAACACCGGCCAGGGAATGGCTGGCCATTCCTGAGATGGATACGGCATACCGTCATTAATGAGCAGATTGAGCCTCTGAACCATTGCGGATCTCTCATCTTCGCTGAAGCAATCTGGTGATAGCACCGACGGAAGCAATTCTCGAACTTCCTTAAGTTGATCAGCGATGGCTTCAGGAATTGATTCTCCAGCCCATCCCCAGAGAACAGTTCTGAGTTTTGTTTCTGCATTGAGGACCACACCGTGATCTATTAACCATAGTTTCCCGGCGGTGTCTCGCAGGATATGGCCACCTTTTCGGTCTGCGTTGTTGAGCAAAACATCCAAGATTGCAGCCTTAAAGAGTTCAGCATCGGCACTATGCCCGACGAGTACCTGGGCGCCACCCATCTCCCCCCTAACAACGGGGAGAAAACCTTGAGGAAATTCGTCAATCGGAGCGATGACCACATCAGAAACCTGCGCAGATTCAATAAAGACTTGAATCGATCCAGCGCCAAACTCTCCGCCTTCGAACCACACGGTAGGCGGTATCAGGTTCCATCCCAGTACTTGATCGATCTCACTAGCCGCCACTTCTCGGCGGCTTAATGTTTCATCAGGAAAATCCCACAAAGGGCTTTCTTCCGACATCGGTTTGTAGACAACCTGAATATCACCAAGCTGACAGACGAAGGCACCATTCGATGAATCCATCAGTTGTCCAACTAAGACAAGCTCATGTGACTCAAGGAATGCTCGTAGTTCAGCGACGGTAACCATTGGCCCGAGGACAAACATGCCCAAGTGGGGTAAGTGGCAACTGACAAAATGGGCATGGCTGTCGTCCAGCTGAAACAACTCGAAGAGTTCTTGCTACGAATGCCCTCGCTTGAAATAGATTGATACGAACGCGCAAACAGTCTGGGCCGTCAGGTGAATCGTCATCCACATCATGCATTGCTGACTCATCATCGCTTGGTGCGTTCACTTCGAGTGTCAGCAGATCGAGCGAGTCGTTCCACATCAGCCCCATTGATTGAGCAACAAACTCGGGCTCGATAGGCGCAGTCAATGGTTCTAAATCCAAATCACCAGGATCAACCATGGGCACAGGAAGTTCATTACGTCGAAGTTCATCAAGGAGTCGATCTAGACCTTCGGCGAGTGCCCGAGCTTGACCCTTTTCAATGGCAACTGTGGTGACACGCCTTCCCGCGACGGCCTGTAGGAAGAATGCACGTTCACCAGGCGGACCGACAGTTCCTACGATGAAGCGGTCGGGCTGTGAATACTCGAAAATCTGTCTAGACAACTACATCACCTCCGCCAGTGGTTGGTTCGGCTTTAACGCTTCGCAACATCGCCTGAAGACTGTTTGCTTCTGTGTGATTCATAGTCACGACAGTTTCACTCGTTGGAGCAAAATCGATGATTGAAATTGATGCTGGTTGCACTGCGATTCTTTGAAAATTGTCCAGGTGCATCGCTAGAGCGTCTGCGAGAATAGATTTGATGACATCACCATGCGCAACCATCATCCACGTCTTATCTGTCTCTTGATTCCAGAAATTGATGCAAGCGGCGGCACGAAGTGCCATTGCTTTCATTGACTCCCCTTGCGGGAAGGTGACGTGCGAAGGATTCTTTAGAACCACTTTCCACAAGGGATCCTTGGCTAACTCAGAGAGGGATTTTCCGGTCCACTCACCATATTCGCATTCGGTGATGCGGTCATCGATATGAACTGGAATCTCAGGCCGCATTGCAATCAGTGGCGCAATTGTTTGAGCGGTTCGGATCAGGGAGCTTCTTACGATGAAATCCACTTCAACTTCTTTGAGTGTTTCAGCTAAAGCTGCAGCTTGCGCAATCCCGATTTCATCTAGGTCAATTCCTGGACTTCGCCCTGCCAAAACACCTTGCGCGTTGGCAACAGACCGAGCGTGTCTAACCAGAATGAGGCGAGTCACAATGAAACCTTTCAACCACTACTTTGCTGACAACAAACCTAATGCAACTGAAGCCAAGATCATCGAACCAATGGCGATGCGGTAGATACCAAAAGCGGTGAACGTGTGTCGCTGCAAATACGTTAACAATCCTGCGATGACGCCAAAACCGATAATTGAGGCTGTAATCGTGGCGACAATGGTTGGACCCCAATTTATAGGTCCTTCCGATATCGACAACGCTTCGAGAAAACCTGAACCCAATACCGCTGGGATTGCGAGTAAGAATGCATATCGTGTAGCAGCACGTCGCTCTAACCCGAACAAAATACCTGCGGAAATCGTGGACCCAGAACGTGAAACACCAGGAATCAAAGCGAGTGCTTGAGCAAATCCCATGATCAATCCATTCTTAATGGTGAGATCCGTGGTTCGGCGAGCAGAAGTTTCGAAACGCTCCACGATAATCAGGATGACACCGAAAACGATAAGAGTCGTTCCAACAATCCATAAATTGCGAGCTTCAGTTTCGATGAAATTCTTGAACATCAATCCGAACACCGCGATGGGAACACTGCCCCAGACCACCGCCCAAGCCAATCGAGCATCAGCAGTGCCACGCACTTTGGATGAATAGAACCAACGGATAAGTGTCCGAAGAATATGAATAATTTCACCGCGGAAATAGATCAATACTGCAAACTCAGTTCCTATCTGAGTTACAGCGGTGAAAGCGGCTCCGGGATCATTCCAACCAAGAATTTTGGAAATAACCAAAATGTGAGCTGTTGAAGAAACGGGTAAGAACTCCGTCAATCCTTGAACAACGCCTAGGACAATCGCTTGAAACCAATCATTCACGTGCACAATGTAGTCGCAGTAATGCGAGGCATCGGGAATTCTCTGTAAATCTCTCGTAGGGTTGACCCATGCTTATGCGGCAACTCGGTAAATCCGGCATCGAAGTGTCTTCAGTCGCCTTAGGAACCATGACATGGGGCCGAGATACCGATGAATACGAAGCCCGCGAGCAAGTCGAACTTTTTGCTGAGTCTGGCGGTAATCTCATTGATACCGCAGATATTTATTCTGATGGCCAAGCCGAGATTCTCATTGGAGAAATACTCCACGAGATGAACCTCGAACACTTCGTTATTGCCACCAAATCAGGTCTATCTAAAACGACTCGGCGAAACAATTCGAGCAGAAAGCATTTGTTGAGTTCGCTTGATGACTCGTTAACCCGTCTCAAAATTGACGCAATTGATCTGTGGCAGATTCATGCTTATGACCAATTGACACCACTAGATGAATTGGCACACACACTCACGCACGCCGTCGAATCAGGCAAAGTTCGATATGTCGGCGTATCAAACTTCTCGGCCTGGCAACTCACTGCATTGCAAGGTCTGATGCCTGCGGGAATCTCGTTGATTTCTACACAGAATGAATACTCACTCCTCCAGCGAGGTGTAGAACGGGAATTAGTGCCATCCCTACAACACAATCAGACTGGCCTCTTAGCGTGGTCTCCACTCGGTCGTGGTGTTTTGACAGGAAAGTACCGAAACAACATACCTGCAGACTCTCGAGCAGCATCGCCACATTGGGGTGCATTCACCAAAGCGTTAATGACTGATCATTCACGTCACGTGGTTGATGCAGTCATCGCTGCTGCTCAAGGTTTGGGTGTGGCACCACTTGAAGTTGCGCTGGCGTGGGTACGAGATGCCCCTGGGGTATCAAGCGTTATTACGGGTTCGCGTACAGCTGGCCAACTTCGTTCAACATTGAATGCCTGCGATCTAACGCTTCCTGAACAGATTCGATCTGCCCTCAATGACGTTGCAGCGATTGCGATTTCATATCCC
>JBEBBR010000125.1:0-4275 GCA_041158285.1 Actinomycetota bacterium | reverse complement strand
AGACGTTCGCGGCGCGCACGTTCGGCAGGGGAGAGGGTTTCATCATCTTTGAGTAAGTCACTTGCCCGAACTACGCAGCGTTCTTGCGGTTGGGTATCAAGATTTTCGACGATCCAAATATTCAAAACAGCTGAGGACCCACTATCGCTGCGTACGAACGCAACTTTGTTTCCGCTCCCAGACACCACAAAACTTCGTGGCGCACCCATCCGAAAACGTTGCGTCGTGGCAGCCTTCAATGGGTAGTGATTGTCGGTTGTTGTGCAGTGACATGAACTCATAACGCCATCCTGCCAAACCTTCATCATTTAGGCTTCACTCCATGGCTGACTCCCGCAGATTAATGCTCGTGCATGCACACCCAGACGATGAATCCATCAACAACGCCGCCACGATGGCGCACTACGTGGCAGCCGGTGCATCCGTGACTTTGGTGACCTGCACCCTCGGTGAAGAAGCAGAAATCATCGTGCCGGACATGGTGTACCTCGATGCCCAACATGAGGATCGACTCGGGCCAGTTCGCGAAGTTGAGTTAGCCGAAGCGATGAAAGCCCTTGGAGTTACGGATCATCGAATCCTTGGGGGAGCCGGAAAATTTCGCGATAGCGGAATGATCGGTAGCGATGCCAACAAACGCGAAGATTGTTTTTGGCAGACAGATCTGTTGGTCGCTGCTCTCGAATTGGTTCCGGTCATTCGTGAAGTTAAACCACAGGTCCTCATTACCTATGACGATTTTGGTGGTTATGGACATCCCGATCACATCAAGGCCCATCGGGTTGCCATGTATGCGACACAGTTAGCCGCAGCTGCCACTTTTAAACCAGAACTTGGGGCTGCTTGGGAGATCTCCAAGATTTACTGGAATGCCATGCCACGAGGTGTCATGGCCGCTGGCGTCGAGGCAATGAAAGCCGCCGGGGTCGAAGACGAAATGCTCGAGATGAACCTCGATGACCTGCCATTCCTCGTCGATGACGCATTGGTGACAACAGTGATTGATGGTTCTGCCCACTTCGATGCGAAAGTTGCCGCTCTTGCCGCCCATGTGACTCAAATTGATGTCACAAGCGGCTTCTTTGGGGCGATGGTGGCCGGTGGGCCACGGGCTATGGGTCTTGAGTTCTACCGTTTAGTTCAGGGGCCAATGGGCTCAGATCGGGATGCTGATGGCCGTGAGACCGACCTTTTTGCAGGTCTCAACCTCGGCTGAAGCGGGATTGGTTCACGGGTACTCTAAGCCCGTTCGAAATACAGAAATCTAGTAAACCTGAGGGGAATTCGGTGTCTGAAACCGAAGCCATGGGCGCTGCACTGCCAGAGCCAGTTGAACCGCAGACTCCATCTCGTTCACGCATTGGAATGCGTATCGGTATTGGTCTCGGCGTTTGCCTAGCCATCTATGGTGGTTTGGTCTTTGCGGTCGGCCGCGAAATCCCAGTTGGCACCACCGTCAACGGTGTGGAGATTGGTCGCATGACCAAAGCAGACGCGACTGCCGCCCTCAAGGATTACGCCAAAACTTTCGCCGCTTCGCAGATCAGTCTGACCGCACATGGTGAAATCACCCAGGACACTGCAGACAATCTCGGACTTAATCTTGATGTTGAAGCAACTATCGACAGCATCAACACATCGATCTACAACCCCATCGAAATTCTCTCCGCATTCTTTGGTGGTCAAGAAGTCACTCCAGTGATTGTGGCCGATGGTGCACTTGATGGTGCGATCAGTGACATCGCAGCTTCTGTTGACCAACCTGCAGTTGATGCTGGTATCAAATTCAAATCAGGAATTGCAAAGACAACACCGAGCAAAGTTGGTTTGATTCTTGATCAGGAATCGTCGAGAGACTTGATTATCGAAACAGTCACAAACAACGCGTTTGATGTCGAAACACCTCTCGAACTTCCGATGGTTGAACAAACTCCAGATGTTTCGAATGAAGAAGCTGAAGCACTTATCGTCAACGAATTAACTCCAGCTTTGAGTGCACCAGTTACCGTCACTGCACAGACTGGTTCGGCACAGCCAGATACCTCAACAACTTTCTCAGTCGAAGATCTTGAAGCTGCTGTTCGTTTCCGCAAGGTTGATGGTGAACTCACTGTCACTTTGAACGCCGACGAAATCAACAAACGAACAGATCCAGAGTTTGTTGCGGTTGAAGTTCCTGTACAAGAAGCTACTTGGGATGTTTCAAGTGGAACACCAGTTGTGGTGCCCTCAAAGGCTGGTTTCGGTATCACTGACTTATCGATGATCGAATCAATCAAGTCTGTGTGGCTTCTTCCTGAAGGTCAGCGCACGACTCAGGTTGTCTTCGGTGCGATTCAGCCGACGTTCACCACAGAAGAAGCCGAGAAGATGGGTGTGGTTGAGCTCGTTTCTTCGTATCGTCAAGCTTTCCCGGCAGCCGCGTACCGCTCCATCAACATTGGTCGCGCAGCGGCGTACATGAATGGCACTCTCATCAAACCAGGTGAGGTCTATTCCATGAATAAAACAATTCTTGAACGCACTTACGAAAACGGATACACCGACGGTTGGATTATTGCTGGTGGCGGTATTTTCAAGATGGAAGCTGGCGGCGGTGTTTCTACTGCAACTACGGCGACCTTCAACGCAGCATGGTTTGCTGGTGTTGAGTTCCTCGAATGGCGAGCACACTCAGTGTGGATTCCAGATCGTTACGTCCCTGGTCGCGAAGCGACAGTTTTCTGGGGTGCACTCGATATGCGTTGGCGCAACAACCATCCGACAGGCATTTTCATCACTACCAAGATGACGAAGACTTCGATCACAGTTCAATTCTGGGGAACCAAGCAGTACGACAGCATTGGTACCGAGTTTGGGCCAAAGCGAAACATCAGTAAGCCGATCAACATCGAGAATTCTGATCCTGCATGTCACGCACAGAACGGCGTAATTGGTTTCCGCATTACGACCTACCGCACCTTCTACAAAGATGCTGCAGAAGTAAAGCGCGAACCTTTTAATACAAGCTACCGCGCATCACCAAACGTCATTTGTACTGCTGGCTCTAATCCAAAACCAAAGCCAACAAAGACTAAAACTCCTACTGCAACAGCGACAGCTACTAATACAGCGACAGCGACTGCTACACCAACTCCGTAAAGAGTTGTGGGCTTTAGTTAACGAAGTGGTTCGAGGGTTTGTCCCTCTGGTGTGTCTTTGATGGCCCAACCAAGTTGTGCAACCTGATCGCGTAGTTCGTCACTGAGCTGCCATTGTTTGGCCTCGCGTGCAGCTTTGCGCTGTTCAACAAGAGTCTGAACTTCTGCCGGAACCTCAATGACTTCAGGTGCTCTGGTGAGGTCGAGTCCTAAGAATTGATCTGCCCAGATGAAGAAGGCGGCCTTTTCGCCATCGTTTAGATCTGAGGATTTCTCAACATCGCGTACTACCTGCAACGCACGAGGTGTGTCGAGATCATCGAGTACGGCAGCAGTGAATGAATCAACGAATTCAGCCGGGGGAGTGCTGCCTTCGTGGAGCTGTGTGCGCTCTCGCCATCGACGCAATGTTGAGTCCGCTGCCGAAATGCTGTCCCATGTGAGATCGAGTTGAGTTCAATAACGCAGTGACATAAATGCCAATCGCAACGCCAACGGATCAAACCCGCGATTGATGACATCTTCAAGCAAAACAACGTTACCTGTCGATTTCGACATCTTGCGACCTTCAAACAAAAGATGTTCTGCATGCACCCAATGTCTGACAACATCATGTCCCGCAACAGAATTACTTTGCGCACGTTCATCTTCATGATGCGGGAATCGCAAATCAATTCCACCAGTATGAATGTCGATGGAATCACCTAAGTGATGCAGGCTCATGGCGCTGCATTCGGTGTGCCATCCCGGAAAACCAGTACCCCACGGTGTGTCCCATACCAACTGAGTGCGGGTGCTTGGCGCAGATTTCCACAGCGCCCAGTCGGCGTGAAAGTTTTTGTTGGGATCAGATTCACCATCGAAGCGATGTCCTGGTCGAAGTGCATCTAGTCGATTGCCGCTGATCGCGCCGTAATCAACACAGGACTGTGCCGCAAAGAAAACCGAACCATCTTTTCCGATGTATGCGTTTCCCGATTCGAGAAGTTTGGAAATCAAATCAATCATCAGATCGATGGATTCGCTGGCACGCGGATACACCTGAGCGGCAGTGATGTTGAGTCGAGCAAGATCAGTGTGGAAAGCGTTTTCGTAAAACTGGGCGATTTCAAGTGCGGTTTTGTTTTCGGTCGCT
>JBEBBR010000124.1:0-3482 GCA_041158285.1 Actinomycetota bacterium | reverse complement strand
TGCCAATTTTCAATGTGATTTTCACTGATTTCACCATCGCGAGCTAAGACTCTTTGTGCGCCAAGTTCAGGATCAATCTCGATCCATACTGACAGCGACGCATGCTGGCGAATCAACGGGTGTGAACTGGCAACACCTTCGAGGATCACAATGGCTGATGGTGAAATTTCCACCCAATCATCGAAATCGTTCAAAAACCAATTAAAACGTTGGTATTTTGAGGATTCTCCTACCAGCATGGGCGAAATAATCTGTTCCAGAATGCGCGTAGCAAGTGAATCATCAAGGTCCTCAGTCCAGCCGTGATACAGATCATCCATATGGATTATCGAAGACTGGGGGAGAAGTTCTTGTAGTGCGAGCGCGCATGTGGTCTTGCCCGAACCCGCTCGACCGTCGATACAGATCAATCGTGTAGATCCAGCAGACGGTTCAAGTGCGCGAATTGAATCGGCGAGTGCCTCATACTGAATCATCGCTGCAAAGTTGTTAGGTCATCAACCTGATGAAGGGCAGCTTTGCGTTGCCATTCCCGCCAACCGACAATCGCAACCGCAGTAAATGCTGCGTACACAACAGAAGTGAAGTAAAGGCCGAGAATTGCGTATTGAAGTGTTCCGAGCAAATCGATCGCAAACCACAACGGCCACGCTTCGTATTTCTCAAGCACCATCAAGACTTGAGCGAAAATGCTGCCCACTAAAAGGAATGTGTCACTCCACGTTGCAGCAGCGCCAAGGTTTGCGAAAATCGGAATGCAGATGAGCCAGCTAACCAGTAATCCGATAGTCCACAACCCGCGGTGTTTTGCCGAAAGTTTGTTGGGGATTGCGCCTTTCGGTCCCCAACCGAACCAGCCCCAGATACCTGCGGCGATAAATACCAACTGCAATGCGGCACTTGCTAATAGATCCCATTGCAAGAATAGGTATCCGTACATCGCACTACTGATGACCCACCAAGGCCAGGTAATGCGAGCTCCGGTAACGCCTAATCCAACTCCGATGAGTGATGTCAATGACGCCAGAAATTCAAATACGGAAACGTCGTAACCCCATGCGGAAAATAGAATATTCATTGAAACTCGCTTCCATGTCGGCATTACCCGACTGGTTTGACGGTCGGTGGCCTTGTGCCACCCTCTCAGCCCTTGTGAGGCTCCCGTGTTGTGGTCGAACTCTAATCCATCAATGCGGTTGATGCTGTTTGACTGCGCTACTGAGTAGGCTCTCAGCTGATTGAGGGAGAGTTATGTTCGATTTGAGTGGCTCAACAGCGTTAATTACTGGCGCCGGAGCTGAACGAGGTATTGGTAATGCCACGGCGCGATTGCTGGCCCGGATGGGTGCATCGGTGTATCTGACCGGTCTGAGTACTCGTGTGCTGGAGCGAGCAGAGGAGCTGCGAGGGCAGGGATTCGATGCTCACGCTTCAACCGCAGATCTCACCAATCCCACAGATGTAGAAAATCTTGTGCACGCAGTCATCGCAGTTAATGGTTCACTCGACATCCTCGTCAACAATGCAGGTATGACCAGTGTCTCTAATCCTGCCGCAACATCAGGGGAGAGCGGAACAATTGATCAGATTTCGCTTGCCGGTTGGCAGCTGTCTCTGCAGCGAAACCTCACCTCTGCCTACCTTGTCAGTCACCATTCAATCGAACACCTCCGTCATTCTTCGGCGGGCCGAGTGGTGATGGTGAGCAGCCTGACGGGTTCTCTCATGGCAATGGGTGGTGAAGTCGCCTACGCATCCGCCAAAGCAGCCATGCTCGGCATGACTCGAGCCATGGCACTCGATGAGGCGAAATATGGGGTCACAGTCAACAGTGTTTCCCCAGGTTGGATCGCTACAGAATCTCAAACTGCTCACGAGGTTGAGCAGGGGAGAGCAACTGCGATGGGTAGAAGCGGCACTCCAGACGAAATTGCCGCGGCCATTGCTTGGCTATGTAGCAAAGAAGCCTCTTACATCACCGGACAGAATGTGGTGGTTGATGGCGGAAATTCAATTGCCGAAGAACTCGGCTAATTAGTCAAAAACCAAAAGGGTCGGCATCCAATCGGATGCCCACCCTTTTTAGTTGGTGTCAGGGACTACAACTTGATCGTCAACTCGACGCGTCGGTTGTATTTCTGCCAGTTAGAAATTGGCTGAACTGGACCCTTTGGTCGGACAACAACCTTCGCCTTAATTCCTACGTACTTGAGGAACTTATTGATGGCGTAGGTGCGCTTCTTGGCAAGTTCGATGTTTGCCTTCTTTGAAGCTGCAGACTTGTTTTGAGTCTGGGTGTATCCGAAGACCTCGATGGTCTTTGCTTTGCGAAGCAAAGGCATCAAAGCCCAGAGAGTTTGCTTTGCCTTCTTGGTCAGAACTGCACTGCGGTATCCGAACAAGAGCTTGCCGATGGAGGCCTTCTTGATAGGTCCGACACTTGAACGTTCCTGAACTGTGCAGTTGCTATCAAGCAAGATCCACTGAGTTGCAGTCTTGATTGTTCCATCTGGTGCGATACCAGTGAGGATCAATTCATGCTGACCTGCAGCTACACAGACACCTGATGGGATGGTTACTTCATTGATGAAGTTGCCATCAACATCGGTTGTTCCTGCGTAGATCAGCACTGGCTCTGAGTGCATCTCTAGTGTGTATGCAGACTCACTCTTGAGGCCGCCACCTGAGATGGTTGCCTTAGATCCCTTGAGTTTGGTGTCGAAAGCAAGTTCGAGCTTCAAATCAAGAGTTGAATCTGCTACAGGATCATCAGACTTGATGTAGGTGTAGGACTCGGTGACACTCGCATCATCAATGGTGATGTTGAGGTCCACTGTTCCTTCTGCACCTGGAGCCACGATCAAAGTGATCTCGGTTCCATCGGCATTGACCACGAAATCAGCTGGTTCGTACACGGTGTCACCAATGGTGATCTGGGTGACGAGATCGAGTTCGATACCAGTGATGGTCAAAGTGTTTCCACCAGTTGTTGGGCCAGATGCTGGCTCAACTGAGATAACTGTTGGAGGCAAACCAGTGATGGTCAATGTACCTGCGGTGTAAACAGTGCCTTCAAGATCGTAGGCACTTGCATCGTAGGCAGAGAGGTTTCCACCCTTTGGAACAATTGTGTAGACGCCTCGTTCAGTTGGAACTCCATCAACGAGAACTCCATCGAGGTAGTACTCGAATTCGATTCCCTCGAAGGTGTCGTCACCAAATGCACCGATGACCTGAACCGTTGGATCGATGTTCGAACCAACTGGAACTGAGATGTCATCTGCAATGACGTTGAGTGCAACAGGGCTACCCACAACAATCAAGTTGAAGGTCTCAACTTCTAGATCGTTATCTGAGAAGGCAACACCTGCATTGAAGTAGGTTGAAGCAGCTTGCGTCGCTTCAATCACACATTCGCCTGCCGCAATTGGCGTGATAGTAGTTCCAGAGATTGAACAAATTCCTGGAGTTGTACTAGTCAA
>JBEBBR010000123.1:0-5144 GCA_041158285.1 Actinomycetota bacterium | reverse complement strand
ACTGGAACTGATGGCAAAGTTTTGCGTGCTTCTGTTGCAGGTAGCGCACGACAAATCAACTTTGTTGGCCTCACCCAAGGCGTGACCTACAGCGTTAGCGTGATCTCACAGTTCGGTCGATTCCTTTCTGAGGAATCAAGCCCAACCGAGATTTACATCACGGATGTACCAAATGCTCCTGGAATTCAGTCTGTTGAATTGGTCACCGCAACAAGTGCCCTTGTTTCTTGGAGTGCACCTATCACCTCAGCAACTCGTTCCGAAGTTACCGGTTACGTGATCGTTGCAACGCCTTCTGCGGGAGTTTCAACTCCTGTGATTACCGCTGCGAGCACAAGTGGCATCGTTGAAAATTTGGCCGCTGGCGTTACCTACGTATTCACAGTCAAGGCTCAGTCGATCGCAGGTCTTTCTCCAGCATCCGCATCGGCCACGATCACAACACCATCTGCACCAGTGATTGTTACTGCTCGCTCATCCGGTGATGAAGTGAACGTGACGTGGCGTGCGGCTCGTGGCGATGTCACTGCGTACGAGATCAACCTCACGAACGAAGCTGGCATTACCGAGACCTACCTCTCACCAGGAATGGGTCTCACCAAGGTGATTGGCAATCTCAAAACAGCTGAAACGTATGTGGTTTCGGTCAACGCTCTGTACGGAAGTATCAAGTCACCAGTTTCTGCACCAGCGGAATTCACTATTGCTGACGTTCCGCTTGCACCGTCCACACTTGGTGTCACTTTGACTTCGGCAACCAGTGCACGCGTCACTTGGGTTGCTCCATTAGCTGCAGCAACTCGCGCTGCTGTCACAGGTTATGCACTTACGATTAGCCCAAATGAGGGTGTCATCGCAGAGTCAGTGGTCGGATCAACTGTTCGATCACTCGTTGTAGAGGGTCTACAACCAGGAATCTCCTATTCGTTTACATTATCCGCGCAATCAGTCGTAGGTGTTTCAGCTGAAACTCAACCATTTGTACTTGCTCGAACTCCTTCGCTTGCGACAAATGTTGCCGTCTCAACAAACACTGCGACTTCGGTTAATGTGTCTTGGACCGCACCACTTGGTGATGTAACCAGCTACGCAATCATCGCTACTCCAGCAGCAGGAAATGTGGTTCGAATTTCCGCACTTGCAGATGCAACCGCAGCTGTTGTCAGCAATCTTGCGCTCGACACTTCTTACAGCTTTGTGGTCATTGCAAACTTCGGCCGCTTCACTGCTGGACCAACTGATCCAGTGTCACTCCACATGGATGGAGCACCGTTCGCTCCAACTCAGTTGTCTGCGTCGCTTATCACAACTAATTCAGCACAGCTGAGTTGGACCGCACCAGAAGTATCAGAAGATCGCAGTGCCCCTTCTGAATATGTTGTGACCGTGTCGCCGAATGTTGGAATTGAGATCCCAGTCATCGCTGGTGATGCAACCTCTGCAGTCATTTCAGGATTGACTGCAGGAACTGCTTACACATTCAGCATCAAGGCCCGTTCAGCTTCAGGCGATTCGGTTCTGTCTGAACGCACTACCTTGATTGCACCACAACTTCCTACTGCAATCGTTGCTCGAGCAACAGGCAATGACGCTGTCATTACCTGGCGTGCACCACGCGGCGTAGTGACTAGTTACGACATCAAGGCCATCGAAGCTGGTGGATCAGTTGTCACCACAAACGTCGAAGCTCCATTACTCACCACAACCTTGACTGGTCTCATTACGAACGGCGATTACTCCGTGACTGTTTCCGCCAATTACGGAGCTGTCAATTCAGGTGAATCTCTAGCAACTAACTTCGGTATCGCTGATGTTCCACATGCACCAACGGCTCCTGTATTTACTTTGCTATCTGACACCACAGCACGAGTTTCGTGGACAGGATCTGCCGCGGAAATCGGTCGCCAAGTTCCTAACGGTTACGTTGTCAGTGTCACACCATCCGAAGGTGTCACCATCCCAACCGACTTGTTGGCAAGTGCACGAAACACCATCATCACCGGCCTCACCCCAGGTGTTGAGTATCAGTTCGCAGTACGTGCTACCTCCATTGTTGGACAGTCAGCTTGGTCTGAATTGTCAGCCGGTGTTATCGCACCTGAACGTGCCAACAATGTTCAGATCACTACTGGCTTGCTACCAACCGCAACCGTCACCTGGGACGCAGTACGCGGAGCAGTGACGAGTTATGTAGTTGTCGCTACTCCAAGTGTGGGTCGCGTTGCCAGAGCGATCGTGACTGGTGATCAAACCAGTGCAACCTTGATCAACTTGCTTTACGCACTGGATTATGAAGTGACTGTCACGGCTATGTATGGTCGTGTGACCGCTGGTGCGTCAGACATCGCTACCTTCACGAGTGCAATTGCTCCAGTGCTACCTGCTAACTTCACGGCTCCTGCGGTTGTAGTAACAAGTGATTCGATCACGGTCACGTACAACGAACTTGTCACTACTGAACCAGTCACGGTTCGTGGCTATTACATCTTGATTGATGGTGTTGAGGCTGCAGGTTGTGGAAGCGAGACGGAGTTACTTGCTGTACCGACCTGCACCTTGACTGGTGGCACCGTCGGAACCAGCTACCGTTTCCTTGCAAAAGCAGTGCTTGAGGGATACCGAACCACCGACTACACCATGAGTACTACGTCAACAGCAGTGAAGCAGACGGCTTAAGGATGTCCACATCACATCGTCCAGTTCAAATACTGGTCGTTTGCTCTGCAAATGAATGCCGCTCTGTATATGCAGTGGATGAATTGCGTTCCGTCGGTTTTGATGATCGATTCAATCTGCTCTCAGCTGGGACGCAAGCTAACCCTGGAGCACCACGATGTTCCGAGGCTGAACATCATGCAGGGCATGCGCAACTTCACACATCACGTGTTCTCGAAAAAGAAGTGATAGCTCAAGCCGATTTGATTTTGGTGATGGATCGGGAACATCGAGCACGAGTAGCAGAAATCGAACCTAAAGCCCGCTTTCGTTGTTTCACCTTGCGCGAAATCGCCCGACTCGCAGAACTATTGAACTCGGCAATCAAACGCGAGGATTTCGCTGCTAGTGCTGAATTTGTCGCACTACTTCCTGCAAACTGGAAACAACTATCAACAACTCGACGTATGCAATGGTGGATCGATGAACTCAATGAAGCTCGTGGATTTAGTGATCCTCTAGCCGACGACATCGCAGATGCTCATGGAGTCGATGCGGTTGATCACAAGGTTGTATTCGCTTTGATTTCGGAATCAATTTCGCAGTTTGCTGCACACACTCTCGGTGCCATCAACCTCAATTTTGAACGTCAATTAGTTGCCGGGGGGCGATAATGGAAATCCGTGATTACATTCGATTGCTCCGTAAATACTGGATTCAGATCACAGCCGTAACGGTCGGAGTAATCATTGCGGCTATCGCAGTGACCTTAACCTCACCAAAGGTGTATACCGCTGAAGCTCAAATTTTCGTTGCTACCAGCGGCAGCTCAACTTCTGATGTTGGGTCTGCTCTCACCGGTGCGCAATTCACGAGCCAACGTGTAAAAACCTACACCTTGTTGGTCTCCACTCCACAAGTTTTGGAACCAGTGAGTGCAGCATTGGGATACCCAGTTGCCGCAGGTTCTGTTTCAGCAGAAAGTCCATTAGACACAGTCTTGGTATCTATTAGTGTCTCAGATCCAGACCCTGCAAAAGCTGCCGATATTGCAAACGCTGTTACGCGCAGACTTGCTGTGTTGATTCAAGAACTTGAAACACCATTAACTGAAGGCGCACAGAGTCCAGTTAAAGCTTCAGTTGTTCAACAAGCATTCCCACCAACTTCTCCAACCTCTCCTCGACCAATGCTCAATGTGGCATTGGGTGTTTTGCTTGGATTGGCAGCTGGCGTGGGTATCGCACTCTTACGCGAATCACTTGATGTCACCGTCAAATCGTTGACCGATGTCGAAACAATCACCGGCAGCAATCCAATCGGAATTGTGTCCTTCGATCCGAAGATGGGTTCGACTTTGGTCGGCTCCTTGAGTAGCAGAAGTCCGCGCTCTGAAGCATTCCGAGGATTGCGTACCAATCTTCAATATGTAGATGTCGACAACCCTCCGCAGGTTGTTGTGGTTACTTCATCAGTTCAAGGTGAAGGTAAATCAACAGTTGCTATGAACTTGGCTGTGGCCATTGGGCAGACCGGCAAGAAAGTATGTCTTGTTGACTCAGATCTTCGTCGCCCCAGAATTGCCACCTATCTCGGTATCGAAGGTGCCATCGGTCTCACCAATGTCTTGGCTGGTGAATTGCCCGTAACCGAAGCCATCATTCCTTGGCGTCGTGGACTTCTCAGCGTTTTGCCAAGCGGACCCTTGCCACCAAACCCAAGTGAGCTTTTGGGCAGTGACAATATGGAGAAACTGCTCAACGATTTACGCAAGAAATTCGACTACATCATTCTTGATGGTGCGCCACTCCTTCCTGTAACAGATGCGGCAGTTCTTGCCACATACACCGACGGTGTTTTGCTTGTTATTCGATTTGGTTCAACCACACGCGAACAACTTGACCGAACCATCGAAACTCTGAAATTGATTGGTGCCAAACTTCTTGGACCAGTGATGAACTTCGTTCCAAGTGATTCCAGTGGTTACGGGTACGGCTACGGCTACGGTTATGGGTACGGATACGGCTACGGATACGGGGATAACAGTCCAACAAAGAATCTCAGCAATCCAGATTCTTTGACAGGTCAATCTTCCTAATATGGTGCAAGCCGGTACACGCTTGTGAATAGATCCATACGACTAGCAGTAGTTTCAGATTTACTGAGTATCACGATTGCGTTCGCAATCAGTTTTGCAATTCGCTTTGTTAATCCAGAAGGTACTAAAGCAGCACTACCCTATGCGATCACAGCAACTTTGATTATTGCAACGGTCTGGCTTGTGGCACTGACGCTCAATGGCGCATATCGATGGACTTTGGTGTCTAACGGTGTGACAGATATGAAGTTGCTCCTACAAGCTTCTGTCATGGCTTTCGCTGCCACCTCAACTATCTCGTTCATTTTCAAAACCGAATATTCGCGAATCTTTATTCTTGCGGGTTTTCCTATTGGTGTAATCCTCTTGATGCTTGGGCGACGTTGGGTTC
>JBEBBR010000122.1:0-3102 GCA_041158285.1 Actinomycetota bacterium | reverse complement strand
TAAGCGTGCGTAGCTCAACGGATAGAGCATCTGACTACGGATCAGAAGGTTAGGGGTTCGAATCCCTTCGCGCGCACAAGTTAAGCTCTCGGTGCCTTTCACACCGGGGGCTTTTCTTTTTTACCTTAACTATCGGTATCGTTATTCAGTGAGCAAAATCTTCCTCTTTGTGGCTATTGATGTGCGCCCAGGTAAATACGATGAATTTGTCTCTGCTCTCTCTAAGCACATCTCAGTAATCCGTACTGAAGCTGGTTGCGAATTTATCGATATCTATCGCGATACCCAGAAAGAGAACGTTGTAAACGTCTGGGAAATCTGGAGCGATCGCCCATCATGGGATGCGCATATGGTCAATGAGAACAGCAAGGGCTGGCAGGCAGTTGCTAAGGAACTAGTTTTTGGTGAAACGATCACAGTTATGGATGCACTCGCATGAGCCAATTCACTCTCTCCATCGACTGCGGTGGCCTCTTCATTAAGAGCTGTGTTCTTGATGAATCCGGAACTATGCACGCAGCACCAACGCGCGTGCAAACTCCGTATCCTCTTTCAACCGAGCGTTTTCTAGATACTGTTCAAGAGATTGCAGCCTCACTTCCTAAGGCAGCACGCGTCACTGTTGGTTTGCCAGGAATGATTCGTAACGGTGTTGTCGTTGCTACGCCTCATTACATCAATGATGCCGGTCCGCACACACGTATGAACCAAGAACTAAAAGATCAGTGGTGGGGATTTGATGCCGAAGCTGCAGTTGCTGAACGTTTGGGCATGCCAGCAAAAGTATTAAACGATGCTGAAGTACATGGTGCTGGCGTTGTTACCGGTTCAGGTCTTGAAATTGTGCTCACACTTGGAACAGGACTTGGATTCTCTGTCTTCCACGGTGGAAAGCTTTCTCCACACTTTGAAATGTCACATGCAACAGTTCGCCGAAACACCACATATGACACATGGATTGGCGATCGCGAACGCCACCGTATGGGAAATACATTCTGGTCACGTCGCGTGCGTTTGATGGTCTCTGAACTTCGCCCAGTATTTCTATGGGATCGCCTTTACATCGGTGGCGGAAATTCACACAGCATTCAGCAGCGCGACTTAAACCTGATGGGCGATGACGTCGTTATCGTTCCGAACTCTGCCGGAGTTGCTGGCGGAGTTCGTGCGTGGCAGCTTTAATTTTACGGATATAACCCACGTAATCTGTGGGCTTCGGCAACGCGGGCTACACCGATCATATGAGCGGCTTCGCGCCAAGAAACGTTCTTATCTGTCGCCATTTGCTCAACTTCTCTAAAAGATTTCATCATGATGTCATTGAGGTTCTGTTTTACTTCTTCAGCGCTCCAGAAGTAATTCTGCTTATCTTGCACCCACTCGAAGTAAGAAACGATTACACCACCTGAGTTTGCCAAAATATCTGGGACAACAAGAATTTTCTTATCGTTAAGAATCGCATCACCTTCTGGGGTAGTCGGAGCGTTAGCACCTTCTACGATGATTTTTGCTTTGATGCCCAGCGCAGAAGTTCCAGTAACTGAGTCTGCAAGAGCTGCAGGAATCAATACATCCACATCAAGGTGTAGTAATTCATCTTGAGTGAGTTTGTCTGTGCCAGGGGCGTTGAGATCACCATGGGACAAGAAGTGGTTCCACAATTCAGAGACCGAGGAAAATCCAGTGACTCCGCCGTTGACATCGCTCACCGCAACGACTTTGAGGCCAAGATTTTCAAGAGCAATTGCTGCCCAATATCCAACTTTTCCAAAACCTTGAATGGCAACTGTTGCACCTTTGGGATCAATACCTTTAACGCGCAGCGCTTCAATTGTTGAAATGGCAACGCCGTCACCTGTTGCTGAGGTGCGGCCGAGAGAACCGCCGAGAACGATTGGCTTTCCGGTTACAACTCCTGGCACAGAGAAGCCGGCATTCACAGAGTAGGTATCCATCATCCAAGCCATGTTGCGCTCGTCTGTTCCAACGTCAGGTGCAGGGATGTCACGTTCCGGACCGATAATTGGCAGAATTTCTGATGTATAGCGACGGGTTAGGCGCTCATTTTCAGCAAGTGATAGTGAGTGCGCATCTACTGCGATTCCACCTTTTGCACCACCGTAAGGAAGGTTGGTGAGTGCGCACTTCCATGTCATCAACATTGCAAGCGCAACGGTTTCATCCATATCAATTTGCGGATGGAATCGAACGCCACCTTTAGATGGGCCGCGAGTTGTTGAATATTGAACTCTAAAACCTTTATACATTTCGACATTGCCATTATCTCGACGCAGAGGAACTGCTACTTCGAGGATTCGACGCGGAGTCGAAAGTGTTTGCCAGTCATTCTCAGTGAGATTCAGTAGTTCTACTGCTCGCCGTAACTGAGCTCTTGCTGTTTCTAGTGCTGACTCCATTGTCATACCTTCACATCATTCGTAGTTAGAGGAAATATTGATTGGGCGAATTAACTCCTGATTGCCTTTGCAAACTCGCGGAAATCTTCAACGAGTAGATCAATCTCTGTCTGGCCGTGTGCCAAAGAGATTAACCACTGCTCATCAAGTCCCGGAGGAGTGATGATTCCGCGGTTCAGCGCGAAGAGCCAATGTGCTTCTGCAACACCGAAATCAGTTGCTTTGTAATCACGATAGTTGCGAACAGGTGTTGTCGACCATGTAACGCAGCCCTTGATTCCGAAACCGACTGTGTGTGCTGGAAGTTGGTACTCATCAATGATGTCGCCGATGCGAGTAAGTGCTTGCAAGTTGAACTCTTCAGCAGTTGCAAGAGCTTCATCTGAACAGATGCGATCGATTGCACGAACGCCTGCCATTGCAAGGGGATTACCGTTAAAGGTACCGAAGTGAGCCATCTTGCCGTTGGTAACGAAGTCCATGTACTTCTTCTTGCCGCCAAAGGCTGCAAGCGGAAGTCCGCCGCCAATAGATTTTGCAAGAGTAATGAGGTCAGGCTTCACACCAAGGCGCATTGCTGCACCATGAGCACCAGCTGTAAGGCCGGTCTTTACTTCGTCAAAGATAAGTACGACGTTGTATTGATCGCACAGTTCGCGAACACGTTCGAGGTAACCTGCATCTG
>JBEBBR010000121.1:0-5941 GCA_041158285.1 Actinomycetota bacterium | reverse complement strand
CACCGGTCGGGGTAATTACGCGCGGCACGACCGCTCCCAATCGACTTCGTCGCATGGATCGTTGGCTTTTACATACTGAGTGCTCGCGGTTGCGTTCCCTAACCAATCCAGTAGTAGTTGACCTTGGATATGGTGCATCACCAATTACAGCTTTTGAACTACGCAATCGTTTGGCCAAGAATGTTAGGGAAGACATTCATGTAGTCGGAATTGAAATTGATCCACTTCGAGTGCAGCTTGCCCAACATCTTTCAGACGCCACTCTTAGTTTCATTCGTGGCGGTTTCGAAATTCCAACAGCTTCACCGGTCAGTGTGATTCGTGCTGCGAATGTGCTTCGACAGTATCAAGAGTCCGAAGTTGTTGATGCCTGGAATGTGATGGCGAAGCGGCTTGAGCCAGGCGGACTTTTACTTGAAGGTACGTGTGACGAAATTGGTCGCAAGTCTGTTTGGGTCGCCGTACGCAGAGATGACAACGGAAACGCGCAGCCAATCTCTTTGACAATTTCTACACATCTGCAATCACTTGAAAAGCCAAGCGATGTTGCGCCACGACTACCTAAGATTTTGATTCATCGAAACACTGAAGGCAACAAGATTCATGATGTGCTTCGAATGCTCGATGATGCGTGGGAACGTACTTCACACCAATCCACATTCGGTGCTCGGCAACATTGGATCGCTGCACTTGAATATGCAACTGCCCACGGATTTGCCACGTTGGATTCCGTATCGCGGTGGCGACTTGGGGAAGTGACAATTCCGTGGGCAGCTGTGCAACCAGATTAAGCCTTACCTTGATTCGCAACTGCAGCTGCAGCTTCAGCCGCGGCAGCTGGGTCTAGGTATTCGCCACCAGCTTTGAGTGGTTTGAAGTTTGCATCTAGTTTGTATACCAATGGAATTCCAGTTGGAATGTTGAGTGCTGCAATGCCTTCATCGCTAATGCCATCGAGATGTTTAACCAACGCACGAAGTGAGTTGCCGTGTGCAGTCACCAAAACAGTTTTGCCCGCTTTGAGATCTGGCACGATCGCAGATTCCCAGTAAGGCAGCATGCGCGCTACAACATCTTTGAGACATTCGGTTGCAGGCAATTCTTTACCTGCAATGTCTGCGTAGCGTGGATCGTGTGTTTGGGCGTATTCATCTTCAGGATCAATCGCTGGAGGTGGTACGTCATAGGAACGACGCCACAGTTGAAATTGCTCTTCGCCATACTCATCAAGAGTCTGCTTTTTGTTTTTGCCTTGCAATGCACCGTAATGGCGTTCGTTGAGTCTCCATGAACGTTGCACTGGAATCCAGTGGCGATCGCAGGCATCTAAAGCAATCTGTGCGGTGCGGATTGCTCGACGAAGTAAAGAGGTATGCAAAACATCCGGCAGAATCCCTGCTGCCTGCATCAATTCACCACCTCGGGCTGCTTCGGCTTCACCATTTACGGAAAGGTTGACAACAACCCAGCCGGTGAAGAGGTTGAGTGCGTTCCACTGACTTTCGCCGTGGCGCAAAAGGATGAGGGTGTAGGTGTTTTCAGCCATAGGTCAATCTTGCCGTATGGCGGATGCACGTCACGCGCGAGTGGTGAATTTAGAGCGCTTTACGTAGGTGTTTGAGATTGGTTGCTGCCATCGCTGAGGAATATGCACCAATCAAGGCATCAGCGGTGGCAGTCCACGAAAACTTACTCGCGTGTGCAAGTGCACCACGCGAAAGCTGTGCGTGCAGATTGCGATCATCGATGACTCGCATGATTGCTGAACCCCACGCAACCGGATCATGAGTTCCGATCAGGATTCCAGATGCATTGTCTTTGACTGCAGTTACGAGCCCACCAACTGCGGCAGCGATAACTGGAGTACCGCAAGCTTGTGCCTCGACAGCGACCAAACCAAATGATTCAGAATAAGACGGAACCGCAACCACATCAGCAGCTCGATAAAGATCTGCCAATTCCACTGCTGGTTTTGGTGACAAGAAATCAACACGGTCAGCAATGCCGAGTTCTCGCGCCAAATTGCTCAATGCTTCGGGATGTTCACGACCAGTTCCTGATGGACCTCCGCAAATCACCACTCGAATGCGATCACGTAATTCCTGTCGCGTAGACATGATGTGATGTGCTGCCTTAATCAAAACATCAGGCGCTTTGAGTGGTTGGATGCGACCGACATACAAAAGAATAATTTCGTCGTGGCCATATCCGAGATTGGTGCGAGCAGCCACACGACCTTGACCATGTGAAAACACATCAAGATCGACTCCTGGATGCACAACACTCACGCGATTTGGATCAGCGTCATAATGTTCGATTAATTCGGCAGCTTCACGGTGTGTGTTAGCAATCAAACGCGACGCAGCCGTCACAACTTGTTCTTCACCGATCACACGAACTTGTGGCTCAGGTGTGTCACCCGCAGCGAGAGCTAAGTTCTTAACTTTTGCCATGGTGTGCATGGAATGAACGAGTGGAACATTCCAACGTTCCGCGGTTAGCCAACCCACATGCCCAGAAAGCCAGTAGTGTGAATGAACTACGTCATACCAACCTTCTGGACGAGCAGCCTCTGCACGCAAAACACCAGCGGTTACAGCACAGAGTTGACCTGGCAAATCTTCTTTTTGTAATCCTCCGAATGGGCCAGCAGAAATGTGGTGAACATTCACTCCAGGTGCCGCTTCAATAAATGATGGCTGATCTGGTGAGGTTGCACGAGTGAAGATGTCGACCTCGACACCGCGAGCGGCAAGCTTTTTTGAGGTTTCCAAAATATAAACATTCATACCACCGGCATCACCGATACCTGGTGGATCGAGTGGAGATGTGTGCACACTCAATACCGCGATACGTCGCGGCATTTCATTGTTGAGTAGTGGCATCAAGGCTCCCGTGTCGGTATTAAGTTCTAAGTCTGTCGTATCTACTGCTGATCCGCAGGATCAATTTCGGACATGAGTTCAGCACCAGCTGCAAGATCGCTAGTCCCGTATGTTTCACCAGTCACCACGAATGCCACTCGCTTGGCGATGGTTAGGCCATGGTCGGCGAATCGTTCGTAGTAGCGCGACAGCAATGTCACATCGATTGCAGCCTCAACACCATGACTCCATGATGGATCCAAAACGATGGTGAAAAGTTCGCGGTGAATCGCATCCATCTCGGCATCCGCGATTGTCATGTCTGCAGCGAAACGTAAATCATGTGTCTCGATCACAGTGCCGGTTTGCGAAACCACGGAGTGCGCAAGTTCGCCCATGCGAGCAAAGGTGCCTTGAAGTTCTTCAGGAATCGATGAGAATGGGAAACGCAGCCGCGCTTGTTTGGCAACGTGAGCGGCTAGGTCACCCATTCGCTCCAGAGTGGTACACATGCGAAGGCTCGCGACCGTTCGACGAACATCTGTCGGAGACAGGGTGCCGCTAGCGAAAATCTCAAGGCAATTGAGTTCGATACTGGCATTGATGATGTTGATCGCAGAGTCCCCGGAGATCACCTGTTCGGCGAGGTGGATGTCTGCTGTGAGCAGTGAAGTTGTGGCGTCTTGCATTGCGATGCGGACCAACTTGGTCATTTCGACAAGGTTGGTCTCAACTCGAAGTAATTGATCTTCGACATTGACGTACATGACACCCTCCTCACTTTTGCTCGAAATACTTGCCTGTGTGCCCCATTCTCCCATTCAGTCAACTCAAAAGTGAACTACAGGTGACGAAAGGTGAATATATGGATAACCATTGGCCAGAATGCCCTTGAGAAGATGAACAAGTCCTGCGCTCAATCTATTCTTAAGCCTCGTGAACGAGTCATCTGTCGCAATGCAGAATTCAGGGGATTCCATCCCTGATGAAGTGGTGCGCATTCTCGATGTACTCCCTCAGGCCTGGCTGGTTTGTGATGGGGATGGCAAGGTTTTCAGGTCGTCGATGCGTACCGCTGATTACGGAATCGTGATTGTGGACCATATCGAAGAACGTCAAATCTTGGATCTTGTATCTGAATGCCGCTCCCAAAACACTGGATTCGAACGGGAAATCGAGATCGCCAAAACTCGCACCCATGACGAACAAACCTTGCGCCTTCGGTTCGCTCCAGTCAATGGCTCCTATGTATTGATTTTGATCGATGACCTCACTGATGAACGTCGACTTGATGCAGTGCGAAGAGATTTCGTCGCCAACATTTCGCATGAACTCAAAACCCCAGTCGGTGCGATGTCATTACTTGCTGAAGCTATCGAAGCAGCTTCAGATGATCCCGAAACTGTGGCACATTTCAGTGGGCGTATGCGTCGAGAGGCTGCTCGTCTTTCCGCGCTTGTCACTGACTTGATCGACTTGTCTCGAGTGCAAAACGATGTTCCAGTTCGCGGTATTGATGGCATCAACGTTGATGAACTCGTCACTGAAACTCTCGATCAGGTGCAAACTCTCGCAAAATCAAAAGAGATTGAGATTGTTGTCGGTGGGACTGGCAACTTGACCCTAAAAGGACACTACGACCAGATCACTACCGCACTTCGTAATTTGGTTGCAAATGCAATTCACTATTCTCATCAGGGAACTCGCGTTGCAATTGGTACAAAGCAAGTTGATGACTTCATCGAAATTTCAGTCGTGGACCAAGGTATGGGAATTCCACCTTCAGAACTTGAACGCGTTTTCGAACGTTTCTATCGAGTGGATCCTGCACGCAGTCGAGTGACTGGTGGCACGGGACTTGGCCTTGCCATTGTGAAACATATTTGCGCTAGCCATGGTGGTGAATGTTTAGTGTGGTCACAGATCGGTCATGGATCTACGTTCACACTACGGTTGCCAATTGATCGCACACACGTAGATTCTGAATTAATCAATACCGAGGAAAGTGGGCAGTCCGAATGACAAAGGTTCTTGTCGTTGAAGATGAAGAGTCATTCTCTGAAGCGATTGCCTTCATGCTCGGCAAAGAAGGATTTGAAGTCACAGTGGTTGCATCTGGCCCTGTTGCGCTTGAGGAGTTTGACCGTAACGGTGCTGACCTAATTTTGTTGGATTTGATGTTGCCTGGCATGAGTGGCACTGAGGTGTGCCGCACCATTCGACAGAAATCAAATGTCCCCATCATCATGGTCACTGCAAAAGCAGACGAGATCGACAAGATTGTTGGTCTCGAAATCGGTGCTGATGATTACGTCACCAAGCCTTACAGCTCACGCGAACTTGTTGCTCGCATTCGCGCGGTGCTTCGTCGTCACACTGATATTGAAGAAGAAATTTTCACCAGCGTGATTGAAGTTGGTCCAGTTCGCATGGATATCGAACGTCACACGGTTGCAGTGCGTGGTGCGACAATTTCGCTTCCACTTAAAGAATTTGATTTGCTCGAATTATTAATGCGTAACGCAGGTCGTGTTCTCACTCGTGGTCAGTTGATTGATCGGGTGTGGGGAAGCGATTATGTGGGTGACACAAAAACTCTTGATGTTCACATCAAACGCTTGCGTTCCAAGATTGAAGCTGATCCTGCAAACCCTCAGCATGTGTTGACAGTTCGCGGGCTTGGTTACAAGTTCGACGTTTAATAACAGCTGGCAACTGCGAGATATTTGCTTTTGCTTGAAGGCAGCATGAACTTGAGTTATGCAAGTGAAGGCCCTCAATCGATATGTTGCCGTCCCGCGTGAAACCCTTCCAGTACGCACAATGAAGTGGAAACCACATCATTACCTTGGAGGGTAAATGACTGTTACTCAAACATACCTAGAAAATAACAAGCTATACGCGAAGACCTTTCAGGGCCCGCTGCCATTGCCACCAGCGAAACACATTGCGATTGTTGCGTGCATGGATGCTCGACTAAATGTTTATGGTGCACTTGGAATTCAAGAAGGTGAAGCACACGTAATTCGAAATGCTGGTGGCGTGATCACAGATGATGAAATTCGTTCCCTTGCAAT
>JBEBBR010000120.1:0-4139 GCA_041158285.1 Actinomycetota bacterium | reverse complement strand
GAACCACTCTGGCAAGTGAAGCCTGTCCAGTAATGTCACCGTGGGACCTCAATTTAGGAGTTCTTCCTACTGGTTCTTATGTCTTTAGGGCGTTCGAACTCTCGGCAAAAGACGGTTCACTCATCGCTCTGGAGACTAAAGAATTCACTGTCACTAATTGAGTGTTGTGTCAGGACTTTTGGTCTAGAGACATGCAAATTTGTGCTGAGTAGGCTCACCCCTACAAATCCACGTAGGAGCATCGTGTCCAAAAGCCTGTACATCACCGCTACCGAAGCCAGAGCTGGCAAGGCAGTAGTTGCGTTGGGTGTGATGGATATCTTGGCACGCAATGTTGATCGCATTGGAGTTTTTCGCCCTATCTTGGCTGATACTGAAGGGCCAGATTCTTTAGTTGAACTTCTCACTGAGCGTTACAACCTTGATGTGATTTATGAAGAAGCCTGCCCGATGAGGTACAGCGATATTGCGGAGTTCCTTGAATCAGGAAATGAAGAGAAGGTCATAGCAGCAGCAGTTGATGCTTATGCCGCTATGAAATCCAAGTATGAATTCGTATTGATCGTAGGGTCTGATTACAACGGTCCTGCGGTCAGTACTGAACTCGAACTCAATGCAAAGCTTGCAGCCAACCTTGGTGCGCCGGTCCTTACAGTTATCTCAGGACACGACAAAGATGTAGATGCCATCAGGATTTCTGCCGGGCATGCGTTGCATTCGCTTGAAGAACTTGGATGCACTCTTGTTGCAACCATCGTCAATCGAGTTGATGAGTCATTGATTGATTCACTTCGAAAGGACGTTGAGCTAAACAAACTTTCACATCAGTCACCAACCTATTACTTACGAGATGTTCCCGTTCTTGCGGCGCTCACGGTTGATGAGGTTGCGGTCGGTCTAGGTGGTGTAGTTCTTGCTGGGCTTGGACCAAATATGCAACGTGAAGTTGAACGCTACGTCGCAGGCTCGGGACACGTACCGATGGTCTTGGCTTTGCTCGAGGCAGGAACTTTACTTGTTGCAGCCGGTGACCGAGCTGATCTAGCAGTTGCTGCAGCAGCGGTTGCAAGCAGTCCTGATTTGCCAAGTCCTGCTGGTTTAGTTTTGACGTGTGGTGTTATTCCAGATGCGCTCACCGTCAAACTTCTAGAATCTTCCAACTTGCCAGTGATTGCAGTTGAACCAGACACATATCAAACTTTGCACACACTTGATCAACTTCGCGGACTTATTCGAGCTGGCAGCCGGCGCAAAATTGCCGCTGCACTTGCAGAATTTGCGCAAGCGATTGATGCTGAAGATCTCACTAACCGCATTCGACTATCGGTTTCCGAAACCGTAACTCCGCTTATGTTTTCAGTGGAAGTTATGGAGCGGGCTCGTGCAAAGCAACAACACATTATTTTGCCTGAAGGTACTGATGAAAGAATTTTGCGGGCGGCAGATGAATTGATTCATGGTGGCATCTGTAAATTAACTTTGCTTGGTGATCCCGCAGAAGTAAATGCAAAAGCTAGCAAACTTGGCTTAGACATCTCTGAGATAGCGATTATTGATCCAGTAACTTCACCACTAAGGCAATCTTTCGCCGAGGAATACACAAAGCTAAGAGCGCATAAAGGTGTCGCATTTGATGATGCATTCGATCGAATGGCAGATCCAAGCTACTTCGGAACGATGCTTGTTCACTTGGGTCATGCCGATGGAATGGTTTCTGGCGCCACCCACACAACCGCCGAAACGATTCGACCATCACTAGAAATTATTAAGACTGCACCTGGGGTCTCACTTGTTTCAAGTGCATTCTTGATGTGTTTGCCTGACAAAGTACTTGCGTTTGCAGACTGTGCTGTTAATCCGGATCCCAATGCGGAACAACTTGCCACCATCGCGGCCTCAACAGCAGAGACGGCTCGCGTTTTTGGAATTGAACCTCGCGTGGCCATGCTTTCTTACTCAACAGGTTCATCTGGCGTTGGTGCAGACGTTGAAAAGGTTCGTTCCGCAACAACACTGTTGGCAGCTGCTCATCCCGAATTACCAATTGCTGGACCGATTCAGTATGACGCAGCAGTAGATGCTGGAGTAGGTGCCTCCAAGATGCCAAACAACCCAGTCGCAGGACGTGCAACAGTTTTGATTTTCCCAGATCTCAACAGCGGTAATACTGCATACAAAGCGGTGCAACGTTCCTCAAACGCAATTGCGGTTGGACCCGTGCTTCAAGGTTTGCGCAAACCAGTAAATGACTTGTCTCGTGGTTGCACAGTTCCAGACATTGTTAACACTGTTGCCATCACTGCCATTCAGGCTCAACAACTAGATGTGTCTTGAGATGTCTGTACAACTTGTTTTGGTAATCAATTCGGGTTCTTCATCCTTGAAGTATCAGGTGATTGACTTTACGAACAAGCAGTCAATCCTTAAAGGGCTTATCGAACGAATCGGTAGTAGCGAAGTTCCAGATCACGCTTCTGCGCTGAAGCACATGCTCATCCATTTCGAGAATAACGATTTACACATCCACGACATCAAAGTGGTTGGACATCGTGTCGTACACGGTGGAACACAGTTCAAAGACGCAGTGATTGTTACGGATGAGATTGAAAAAGAGATCGAGGAACTTAATCCGCTTGCCCCACTTCATAATCCAGCAAATGTTGTAGGCATCAAAGTACTTCGCAATTTATTGCCAGATGTTCCACAAGTTGCAGTCTTCGACACCTCTTTCCACTCAACGATTCCTGACTATGCCTCAACGTATGCGATTCCACGCGATGTAGCTCAGAAGTTCGAGATAAAGAAATATGGATTTCATGGAACAAGTCATTCATATGTCAGCAAAAAAGCCTCGGAGTTACTCAATCTCCCACTTGGGCAATCAAATTTCATAATCTGTCATCTAGGTAATGGTGCTTCTATCACAGCTGTCGAACATGGAATAAGTGTTGACACTTCGATGGGACTCACCCCATTAGAGGGACTGGTGATGGGAACGCGATCAGGAGATATCGATCCTGGAGTTATTTTCCATCTCACCCGAGTGGGTGGTTATTCCGTTGAAGAAGTAGAGAATCTCTTGAATCGGGAGAGTGGGCTCCTCGGACTTGCTGGCGAGCAGGACATGCGTGAAGTTCGAGCGAAGGCTCGCGCAGGGCATGCGGAAGCCCTTAAGGCTCTAGCGGTGTACACGTACAGAATTCGCAAATACGTAGCTGCATACATCGGGGTGATTCCTGAAGTTAAGGCCGTCGTATTCACCGCTGGAGTTGGTGAAAATGATCCTGATCTTCGTTCCGAAGTAATCGCACCGCTCAGTCACCTAGGTCTCGACCTGGATGAATCCGCAAACTTCGCTCAGGATCGAACAGATCGAGTGATTTCACTTCCATCGAGTGGAATCAAAGTTTTAGTCATTGGTACTAACGAAGAGGTTGAAATCGCTCAACAAGCGGTTAAGGTTGTTGCAACGTCTCACTAATGAATCTCACCTACAAATGAGGACTTCATGAAAGCTACATTTCGAATTATCCTGGCATCAGCGATTGCTGCACTGTTCTTATTCTCGACTACTCCTGCTCAGGCAGATTCCGGCGAACGGATTTCTGATTATCTGGTTGATGTTGAAATTACGGCTGACGGTCGCACACTCATTACTGAAGAAATCACCTATGACTTTGGGTATTCAGATAAGCACGGCATCTTTCGTTCCATTCCGATGTGGGACGATCTTCCGAACGATCTTCGCAGAACATATGACGTGACTATCGATTCAGTTCTCATGGATGGCAATGCCGTCGTGGTTGAGGAAATCGAAGAAGACCCATTTCTCACTTTGAAAATTGGTTCTCCGGATTTCACTGTGTCAGGAACTCATACGTATGAAATTTCCTATGTGATTAGTAATGCCTTGACTGTCTTGACGCAAAAAGATGTTGATGCAATTCCTAACAACACGGAAGTTAAAGCTGGAGATGTTGAGTTCTACTGGGACGTGATTGGTTCGGAATGGCAAGTCCCAATTGATTCCGCTGTCATTTCCATTTCGACTAAGTCAGCACCTCTCATCAGAGACTGCTACGCGGAAACTGAATGCACACGAGAGACTGGTCCCACCTACACAACTTTTTCGGTGGTGT
>JBEBBR010000119.1:0-3233 GCA_041158285.1 Actinomycetota bacterium | reverse complement strand
ATCTGGATTGCAATGAATCTCAATAACTTTTGCACCTGCGCGGCGATACACCTCAGGGGCCACATACGAAGCGGCACCATTGGCAGCATCAACCACCACAGTGAGTCCAGAAAGATCTGCATCAGTTGTTGTCATCAAATGGTTGATGTAGTCCTCAACCAAATGTGTTGCATGAACCACACGACCAACTGCAGATCCGGTTGGGCGGTCCCACGGTTCGTTCAAACGATTCTCAATTGCGTCTTCGATTTCGTCTGCGAGTTTGTTGCCACCGCGCGAAAAGAATTTGATTCCGTTGTCGGGCATTGGGTTGTGACTTGCAGAAAGCATGACACCTAGATCAGCACCAGTGGTACCGGTGAGAAATGCAATCGCTGGTGTTGGTGCAACGCCTACCAGCAGAACATCAATTCCTGCACTCGCTAAACCTGCCACCACAGCGGCTTCAAGAAACTCTCCACTTGCACGTGGATCACGTCAGACAACTGCAGTTGGGCGATGACCTTCGAATGCACCGGCATCAGCCAACACATGTGCAGCTGCAACAGAAAGATCTAGTGCAAGTTCTGCAGTGAGATCGCGGTTGGCGAGACCTCGAACACCATCGGTACCAAACAAACGAGTCATAAGAATCCAAGTCTAACTTTGCATAGAAAGATTGAGTAATACGAAAATCCCCCGACCACATGTGATCGAGGGATTTGCGCAAAGACTGCGTGATTAACGCTTTGAGTACTGAGAAGCCTTACGTGCCTTCTTCAAACCGTACTTCTTACGTTCCTTGGCGCGAGGATCGCGAGTAAGGAAGCCAGCCTTCTTGAGAGCTGGGCGAAGTGCTTCAACATCAATGTCGTTGAGGGCACGGGCAATACCGAGGCGAAGTGCGCCGGCCTGGCCTGAGATGCCACCACCTGACATGGTTGCGAACACATCGAAACGACCTTCAAGATCAGAGAGCTTGAATGGATCGTTAACGAGCTGCTGATGCACCTTGTTTGGGAAGTAGTTTGCAAGATCGCGACCGTTGATAACCCAACGTCCGGTGCCTGGCACGAGACGAACTCGTGCGACAGCTTCCTTGCGGCGACCCGTAGCGTTGCTAGGGACAGCATTGATATTGCGAGCGGCCTTTGTTGGGGCAGCAGTCTCGCTGGTGTAAACCTCGGCGACCTCAGTCACTGTTTTCCTTCCTCACACAATCGCGTTATGCGACTGTATTACTGCGCAACCTGCGTGATTTCGAATGGAACCGGCATTTGCGCGGCGTGTGGGTGCTCAGAACCGGCGTAAACCTTGAGCTTGGTGATTTGCTGAGCGCCAAGGCGGTTGTGAGGGATCATGCCCTTGACAGCCTTTTCGATCAGACGACGTGGGTTTGTTGCAAGCAAGTCTGCGTATGAAGTCGCGGTCAAACCACCTGGGCGGCCTGAGTGGCGGTAATCAAACTTGTTAGTCAGCTTTGAGCCTGACAATGAGACCTTGCTGGCGTTGATGATGATGACGAAGTCACCGGTGTCAACGTGTGGTGCAAACGTTGGCTTGTGCTTACCGCGCAAGAGGCGGGCAGTCTGAGTTGCGAGACGGCCAAGGACGACGTCACTGGCATCAATGATGTGCCAGGTACGTACGACATCAGTCTCTTTAGGCTGAAAAGTGCGCACAGCAAAAACCTTCGTTCGTAGTGTGGGGGGCGAACCGCGTGAGCGGCAAGCTTTATGAGCACCGATGGGTGTTCACAGGTGGCGAAGGTTACCTTCCCTACGCCTATGCGGTCAAAACGGGTAGCACTTGGGGCGGGACTTGAGGAGGCGACACGCCGAAAAGGGTCCGAATCGGCCGTCTTGGGCTCAAATCACGACCGCGCGAAGGCTATGAGCGGATCATAAACGTGCTCATGGTCGGCTTTCCTTAAGCAGTTGAGGTAGAGGGATCGCACCTGCTCAGGCGACTTCGTTGAGCGCGACCCCCACGAAAACTCTGAACCTCCCAGTCTTCTAATCAAGAGGTCTGCTGATAAACGAGCATGTCTGCCATTGCCGTTGGTGAAGGGGTGAATTGAGACCAGTCGATGATGGAAACGGATGGCGAGTTCATCCAGAGTCCAGGGTGACGATTCGATCTGGCGTATTTGTTCCTGCACATCGCCGAGTAACAAAACCAACTGGGTTGGAACGTCAGGCCAAGGACAGCCGATGTTTGTGTCGACTTTTCTGAACTGCCCAGCCCAGTTCCACACGTCTCCATACATTTGTTTATGCAAGAGCTTTTGACTAGTGACCTCTAACAATCCATTTGCGGTTTTGATTTTGCGCGAAGTCAAACACCAGTTGATCGCCTTGAGTATGTTGAGTTGCTCGGCAGAATTCAGCTGATCGCGAGTTGTAATTCCTTTAAGTTTTAAACCAGAAATTGCTTTTGCATCAAGCGGAGTGGCACCTTCTGGAGTTTCAAATATTCCCGTATCGCTCATTGCTGAGTTATGAAACTGACCAAAGATTGCGTGATTTCAGAATTCTCTCAAGCTGTTTTTCAAGATCAGATTCACTTAAGGATGCTGTCTGATCTTCCAGCGCCATTGTTTGGCGAACTGTTGCCACCTGCTGGTTGAGGATGTGTGTGGCCTGTGTCTTCACAGTCTGCTCCAGCGAAGAATTTGGAACAAATGCATAGACCAACGTGCAATCCATCGCCTCTGCAGCTTTTTGTAAAGATGCGAGCCGAACACCTAGGTCACGCTCTTTGCTCTCGATGGAGCGAACGGATGCGCCAGTGATCCCCATGCGATGACCCAACTGTTCAGCGGTCATCCCCAATGCATCGCGAATAGTGCGGATCCAACCGGTAGTTGGAGTTTCGATTGCTGTGATTTCTCGGAGGCGAGTGAAGGTCGGATCGAGTTGGGCGCGAACTTCGCTGGATTTGAGAGCTGTGGTCATGACAAGCCTTTCAAGTCTCACCTAAATTAGCGGATATATTCGCTAATTTCAAGTGGATGATCTGCGCTCTTAATTGAACCCAGGTTCGCACTTTTATGCGAATAAATAGGTTCGTTAGTTATAGATTCCAATTAGCAGGTAACTCAAAATCTGTACGCCTGAAATTGAGCGCACTCTTGGTAGTTGTTTGGAAAATTTCAGACAGTCTTTACTGAAACCACTAGGTCTACAACGTTCCAGGAACCATTTTCATCAAGAAGCAAATGGACTTTTACTTGAGCATCATCGGTAGGGATG
>JBEBBR010000118.1:0-3902 GCA_041158285.1 Actinomycetota bacterium | reverse complement strand
TGCCCGTGTACCCTTCGCCCGTTGCGCTGAAAAGCGTGACTAGAGGGAACTTCTCAATCCCTCGAGGCGGGTTGCCCGAGCGGCCAATGGGAGCGGACTGTAAATCCGTCGGCGTAGCCTTCGATGGTTCGAATCCATCACCCGCCACGTAACACAAATGCTCCGGTCCAAAAGGACCGGAGCATTTTGCTTTGCTCACATGTTGTGAGGCACAGTCCTAGACGAGCGCCTGGCCGTCAGCGGACTTGAGGTTCTTGGTCACGATCAAGATGAAATCAATCAATGTCCAGATTCCTAGTCCACCAAAGGTGACAAGTTTCGCGATACCGAGTCCGGTGTATCCGAGGTAGAAGCGGTCAACGCCTAGTGTGCCGAGGAAGAAGGAAAGCAGGATTGCGGTTACGTAGCTCTTTGGAGCTTGCTGTGTCATGTGGAATACCTTTCAAGATATTTCTCTGACCTCACCCCCATGGCAAAGTCACGCAATTATTACTCACAAATATGCACGTGCGGGATATTCGCACGTTTAACGCGCCGAGGTGCGTACGAAAACTAGACCTTTGAATGTCGAACTTCGCGGCCAATGCCGTCAACCGTGTGACCAATGAATTCATGTTCCTTATCTGGAACGAGTGGAATCCAAAAATAACTTCCATGACCCTCTGTCACTACTAAGAAAGCATGTTGATTGCTAACTGGGTCAAAGTGATGCAGGACTGGTAGCCGATATTTCTCAGCGATATTCCTCAATTCAATAACAGAACTGGCTGAAAAAACCTTGCCGTCGAGATGTGGAAACAACTCAACTGAATATGTCATGCCAGAAAGTGCAAACAAACTCTTGTCCGGTTCAGTGACACCCCAACCGTCGTACATACGGTGAATGAAGAAGAAAGTGAAAAGACCCATAGCCCAAAGACCAACCAAAATGATCAATCCTGGAATAGTGAATAAGACTTGTTGCGCGTACATGAACGCAACAACACCCAAAGTAATGACGGTCGAAAATAGCGACACGTACATCACGACATAGTCTGCCTTTGTCCGACCCGCAGCTTTTGGATCTTTTCGAGCTTTCCTGAGTGCGTCGACCAGAGTCTTATTAAAACGTTTGCCGCGATGTGGAAGATAAGGAATCAAGACCAGCATTGCCGCGATTGCTGCAAAGTGGAAGGGGTGAGACATCGCCCAATCAAACCAACCACCGACTGCTCCTACACCGTAGTGAACTTGTCCAAGTATTTGATCATCTTGAACCACCCAGTTATCAATCCATGAATTGTGATCGCCTTGGGTCTTCCATCCGCCAACTGCATTGCCAGCCACGATTCGGTGAATGATGTAACCAGTCTTGTTGGCGTAGACGATCAAGTCGCCAATAGCGTAAGAATCCGCACTCTTTGCGATTACGAGATCTCCAGTGTGAAAAGCAGGCTCCATACTTACGCCATTCACGATTGCGTATGTAGCTGGCCCCCCAAGATATCGCGGTGCGAAATTTAGAAACCACATTGCAAGGACAGCAAGCCCAATAAGGACATTGAGCACCCGAACAGCGTTCTTCGCAAATATGCGTGCTGATCGAGTGCTCATGTCATCCACCGCTTAAGAAACTGAAATAGTTAATTTTGCGAGTGGGTTGGTAACGGTGTTGTAAGGAGTCACAAGAGAGATAGTGGCGGTCTCGTTGGTGGCGCCATCTGCAAAAACAGCGTTACCAGTTTGAGAGTATGTCTCTGGAGTGTCTAGAAGTACAACGGTGGCGGTCAGACCTTCGCAGGTTGTACTTGCGTTGAGGGCGCCAACAAGAGTGACACCTGTAATGGATTGATGACTGGCGTCTGCATACGTGTAAGCAATATCCAAGTTATCGGTGCAACTTGTGGTTGTCACCGCTACTTCACCTGTGTTGACCAAATTAACTGTTCCACCACCAGTTAATGTGCCGAGACCTGCAGCGCCTGCTGCAGTGAGAGCGAAGATTGAACTGGCTGCTGCCGTTGCAATAACGAACTTCCTCATTTTGATCTCCTAAGAACAAATATTGAGTTGTGATGTGCTCTGGTGGGCACACATGCAAAGTAGAACGAAGTAAGACAGCGCGAAAGGGCACAAATACCTATCAAAGGGAATTCACAACATTCAAAGAAAAAACTTTGAATTTATCTTCGAAAAAAACTAAAACTTCGTTTTATTTCCGAACTTGCGCGAGACAAGGCAATGAAGTTTACGAGTTTTCCAGCTGCGGAAGTATTAGAGAAAACATTCCGTTTTTCTTCGATCAAGTGCTTTGTCGCCGCGGTATGAATTTTCTCTACTGACTTAGATGAGTAGTCAGATGAAATCGCACTGAGATTCTTATTGACAAAATCCATCACTGCTTCACCGTGAGGTTCGATGTTGAGACCAAATGACTCTGCAATGTTGAGTGAGAATGTGGATGAACCGCCAGGTGAATTAATCGGTGCACCATAGACACGGACTGCGTCAATTTCTTCAGAGCGAATTACACCTCCAAGAAATTCAATTCTCTCTTGCACAAATTGCTTGTTCAGATTTCTTTCGGGCCGGTCGTAATCAGCAGCAGCGATTTTTGAATCTAACAATATGTTGAGATCTGCAATACGCAGTTCTGGTTTCTCAGGGAACCCATGGAGACGTGTCTGAGACTTATGCGCCATTGCTACAAATCTACGTTGATGAAGCGGAGTGACTGCTGTCATGTGATTCGCAATATGTCCGCCAGTCGCATGAATGCCATTTCTGTATCCGATGTAGTACCACTCTGAAGTGTCCGATTGATCCAGTGGTGCACCAAGATCAGCTATACCTCGTTTGCCGGCCTCTGCGAAATACTTTTCATACATGGGTGCAATCGGAGTATCTGAACAAATTTGTTTCCAGGACCGAAAGTTCCAATTTCCTTTAAGGATTTCAGCACCCATACCAGTCAAAGCGATTTTTGATTTGTGATCATTCGGTCGAACTTGTGATGGAGAAAAACGATCGTAAGCTCCAAGCAGCGTGCTTGCCCACACGAGAAGTGGAGAAGTGGAACTCTCACTCGCACTCTCCGGTGGTGCGGTGGAAAACTGGACAGGAACTCCATGGTCTTTGACTAGTTTGGTTACAGCATCAAAATCGCGTGGGTCGCCTCGACCTTCGCCGCGGCTCACAATTGTGGACTCATGGAGAATCCCGGCTGCTGAAAATCCTGTCAGAACTACACGGGAGTCGTATCCACCAGAAAGGCTTAAGGACAATGGGATATCTGTCTGCTCATGTAATCCCTTAACAACATTTGCAACCCATAATGCTGATTTGCGGATTTCCGTTGAATAGTCATCTGAATACTCTGAGCTTTCCACTAAATCACTTTGCGCGATTTTTTCACCAAAAAGTTGAGCTGTTCTCTCAGAAAAACTAAATCTGATTCCCTGAGCTGCAGGTACATAATGAATCTCTTTGATCAGAGTTCTATTTTCCATTTGTTGTTCAGATATAGAACTAAAAGGAGAACGTGCCATTGCAATTTCGGAATCAAATGAGTTAGTAGAACCAAGAGCGATACGAAGTGATGCCAAGATCAAAATCGAATCTGAAACAGCAAACACTCCGTTGGCCGTAGTCCATGACAACGACACTGAAGTGAAAAAATCTCGTTGAGCGAGGACTTGTTCAGCATTCCACGAGAGGCAGATGAATTCTCCTGTTGCAGAGAGCAAAGATTTCCCTGTTTGAATTCCTGCTTTGACGAAGGATTCAGATCCAAAAGCGATAACACTTTCAGATTCCTTCACAATGCAACCGCGAAGCCATGTCTTATGTGCGGGGGCAAATGACTCGGCAACTTCAGAAGCAATGATCACTGTGTTAAAGCCGTTTGAGTGGTCAACCCAGAC
>JBEBBR010000117.1:0-7716 GCA_041158285.1 Actinomycetota bacterium | reverse complement strand
GTGAAGCTATCTCCAAGATTGCTACCTAAGGCGATGAGTGCGCGAGACATTAGCGGCGGCTTCTTTGAATAGTGACGACAACATCTTCAAATGCCACTGAAATCGGAGCAGAAGGTTTGTGAACTTTCACTGTGACGGCGTCGACTTGGTGATGTGCAAGACACGAAGCAGCGATTACTTCTGCGAGTTTCTCGATGAGGTCGAACGGTTCACCTTTGATGATTCCGACAACTTCAGTGGCAATGATTGAATAATCCAAAGTGGCATCAAGGAGATCAGTCTTGCCGGCATCTCGAAGATCCATAAAAAGTTCAACATCAACTATGAATTCCTGCCCAGCGGCACGTTCTGATTTCAGAACTCCGTGATATCCCCAAGCTTTTAGACCAATGAGTGAGATTGAGTCGCTCATATTCAAATCCTTGCTTGAAATTCGGATTGGAGTTGGTGTGCCACTTTGATGGCAGCAACATTGGAACTTACTTCATGCACGCGCACTGCCCATACATTATGTAATCCGACATACGTAGTGACTGCCGCTGTTGCGTCATCGCGAGTTTGTGCACCTTCTTGCGCGTTGTCAGCCACGCACTCTGCAAGGAATCGTTTGCGAGAAGCGCCAACAAGTACTCGATAGCCCAGTGAGTTGATTGTTGAAATGTTTCGAAGAATTTCCCAATTGTGGTGGGCATCTTTAGAGAAACCCAAACCTGGATCCACAATGATTCGATGCGGCGAAATTCCAGCAGCGACTGCTTGATTCACTGTCGCCCGAAGTTCTGAGACAACATCGTGGACTACATCTTCGTAGTGATTGAGTGAGTTCATCACATCACTGTGACCCCGCCAATGCATTACGACATAATCAACATCAGAGTCCGCGATTACCTGATACATCTCTGGATCTGATTTTCCACCCGATACATCGTTGATATAACTAGTTCCGAGCGCGATTGCTTGTCGTGCGACTTCGGCTCGCATCGTGTCAACACTCACTGTGACGCCTTGCGCCACTAACGCCTCGACCACGGGAAGAACTCGCGCGCATTCTTCTTCCAATGAAACCCGCTCTGCACCTGGTCGAGTTGATTCGCCACCAACATCAATAACCGATGCACCTTGTGCAATCATTTCTTGAGCTCGTTTAACTGCTAACTCAGTGGAGAAGTATTTACCTCCGTCACTGAATGAATCAGGTGTCACATTGAGAATTGCCCAGACCTGACAGACCTGTGTCATGAGATCAGCCTCGGTGCATCAAAAGAGACATGGCTTCGGCGCGAGTAGCCGCCGCACGCATCTGGCCACGAACTGCCGAGGTCACAGTACGCGCTCCTGGCTTTCGCACTCCGCGCATCGACATACACAAGTGCTCCGCTTCAATCACCACGAGAACACCACTTGGTTTCAATACCTCAGTCATCGCATCTGCAATTTGTGAAGTGAGGCGTTCTTGTACCTGAAGTCGTTTGGCATACATATCAACAAGACGAGCAAGTTTTGAAAGACCAGTGATTCGGCCGTCTTCCCCTGGGATATACCCAATATGCGCAACACCATGGAATGGCAGCATGTGATGTTCACACAATGAGTGCACTTCGATATCGCGAACCACAATGAGCTCTTCATGACCGAGATCGAAAGTGGTCGAGAGAATTTCTGCTGGATCTTGACGCATGCCTGAAGCGAGTTCGACATACGACTTGGCTACACGTGCTGGAGTCTTGAGTAGGCCATCACGTTGTGGATCTTCACCGATTGCTTCGAGAATTTCGCGAACTGCGGCCTCGATGCGTGCTGTATCCACAGGTGTAGATACAACAGTTTGCGGCACCGAGATTGGTCCGATTTCGCTAGCCATGGAACTTAGGATTCTTTGGTCGCTGCTGGTGGGACGTAATCGACAGGTGGCACGGTGCTTGGCTTACGTCGTGCTGAGCCGGTCCACGCTTTGCGTGCTGGGCGAACTTTGATCTTGGCGAAAATGCGCGCAATGTCATCTTTGCCAAGTGTTTCACGTTCTAAAAGTTCGATCACTAATGCATCGAGAATCTTGCGATTCTGAACCAAAACCTCATATGCCTCATGGTGGGCAATGTCGATCAAGGTGCGAACTTCGTCATCGATTGCTGCTGCAATCTCTTCGGAGTAGTCCCGTTGATGTCCAATATCGCGGCCGAGGAAAACATCGCCACCAGAAGTTCCATAACGAACAGCACCCAATCGTTCGGTCATGCCGTACTGAGTAACCATCGCCCGCGCAACACCAGTTGCTTTTTCGATGTCGTTTGAAGCACCAGTGGTTGGGTCATGGAAGATCAATTCTTCTGCGGCACGGCCACCGAGCATGTATGCCAATTGGCCAAGCATCTGTGAACGTGTGACCGAGTACTTATCTTCGTCAGGCAGAACCATCGTGTAACCAAGTGCACGACCTCGCGGAAGGATCGTGATCTTATGAACAGGATCGCCGCCTGGCATCGCAGCAGCAACAAGTGCGTGGCCACCTTCGTGGTAGGCCGTGATGAGTTTCTCTTTGTCGTTCATGACGCGAGTGCGTTTTTGAGGACCTGCAATGACGCGATCGATCGCTTCATCAAGTGCTGCGTTGTCAATAAACGTTTGATTGTTGCGAGCAGTCAGCAAAGCAGCTTCGTTGAGGACGTTTGCAAGATCGGCACCAGTGAAACCTGGTGTGCGTTTTGCAACAGACACGAGATCCACATCCGCAGAAAGTGGTTTTCCTTTTGAATGAACTTCGAGAATGCGTTCGCGACCTTGTAGATCAGGCGCAGACACTGCAACCTGACGATCGAAACGACCTGGGCGCAAAAGTGCTGGGTCAAGAATGTCAGGACGGTTGGTGGCAGCAATCAAAATAACGCCACCAGAAACTTCGAAGCCATCCATTTCGACGAGCAACTGATTGAGGGTCTGTTCACGTTCATCGTGTCCACCACCGAGACCAGCGCCGCGCTGGCGACCGACGGCATCAATTTCGTCAACGAAAATAATCGCTGGCGCATTTGCTTTTGCGGTTTCGAAGAGATCGCGAACGCGGGAAGCTCCCACACCGACAAACATTTCGACGAAGTCGGAACCAGAGATAGAGAAGAACGGAACTCCAGCTTCGCCTGCTACTGCGCGAGCGAGCAAAGTTTTACCGGTTCCTGGAGGGCCGTAGAGCAAAACACCTTTAGGGATTTTGGCGCCGACCGCTTGGAAGCGAGCTGGGTTGGACAAGAAGTCTTTAATTTCGTGAAGTTCTTCAACCGCTTCGTCAGCACCTGCAACATCAGCGAAGGTCGTCTTTGGAACATCTTTGGACAATGCCTTGGCTTTAGATTTACCAAACTGCATTGCTCGTGAGCCACCATTCATCTGACCCATGAAGAAGAACAGTAAGAAGATGAGCAGTGCGATTGGAAGTAAATTAACAAGCAGGGTGATCCAAATATTGTCCCGCGGAACATCAACGTCGTAGCCGCCAGTGAGTCTGCCTTCAGCTTTGGCATCCTCGAGAGTTTGAATAATCGTGGCACCTTGATCAATCAAGTAATCAGTCTGTGCTTGTGACTTGTCCTTGAGTGTGAGCACAAGAGTCTGTTCACGATCAAGCACCACAGCAGATGTGACCTTGCCAGCCTTGATGGCAGCAATTGCTTCCCACGTATCAACAGCCTTAGGGGCGTTGGCATTGGAAATGAATTGTGAACCGACCATCAGCAAAATGAGTGCGCCAATGATCCAGGCGAAGGGGCCGCGGAAGAATTTTTTAGACTTCATAGGGGGTTGAGATTACCTGTTCTGGCTGACAATTCGCTTGCCGAATATGTGAGGACTAGGTCAAATAACTAGGTGTTGAGGCTGGTTAGGCGTAAACATGTGGAGCGAGCACTCCGATTTCGCGCAAGTTGCGGTAATGCTCTGCGTAATCCAAGCCGTAACCCACAACAAACTCATTAGGAATATCAAAACCAATGTATTTGGTATCCACCTGAACTTTGACGGCTTCTGGTTTACGCAACAAGGTGAGAACCTCAACTGATGCGGCGCCACGTGATTCCAAGTTCGAGCACAACCATGAAAGAGTCAAACCAGAGTCGAGAATGTCTTCGACGAGCAAGATGTTGCGGCCCTGAATGTCGCGATCGAGGTCTTTAAGGATGCGCACTACGCCAGACGACTTTGTGCCTGACCCGTAAGAAGAAACTGCCATCCACTCGATTTCGACATGGCGATCTAGGCAACGAGCAAAGTCGGACATCAAAATGGTTGCGCCTTTGAGGACACCCACGAGCAAAAGATCGCGTCCTTCGTAGTCTTTCTCAACTGCTTTAGCTAGTTCTGCGACTCGATCAAGAATGTCTTTTTCTGAGAACAAAACTGACGTGAGATCAGCTGAAATGTCACGGGCGTCCATGGATCCTCCTGAGTGGGTTATGCGCGAAGTCTGCCTGATTGCCGTACGACTTCGACACCGCCCGCCACTCTCACAGTGGGGCCGACTCTTGGATCGGTGATGAGGCGGGTAACTGCGGTGATGTGTTCGAAGCTCAAGGCCCCAACAGGCACTCCGCGGGACTCGAGCCAAGCCTTCACGACCCTGCTCACGAGGGCCTTCGGAGTGTTAGCCAAAGCGGCAATCTCTAGTTCCCCATCTATCTCGGCCTTGGCGCGAAGTTCGTCAGCCATCGCGTCGAGCGCCTGGGCGTCATCAAAAGACAGCGCCGCAGTACGTGCCAATGCGTCATCAACATCATCACCTAGGGCAGCTCGCAGAGCTGGCATAACATCGAGGCGAACCCGCACTCGAGTGAAACGTCGATCGAGGTTATGAGGATCATCGAAAACTGTGAGGCCGTAATGATCGAGGGAGGTACGCAAATCTGCTCGGGTCACATCAAGTAGTGGCCGCCAAATGCCATCTTTGTCCGGCGACATTGCGGCTAGGCTGCGAGTGCCACTTCCCCGACTTAGTCTCATCAACACGGTTTCGGCTTGGTCATTAAGACTGTGCGCGATCATGATTCCGACCGCTTGATGATTCGCTGCTGACTTTCGAAGGGCTTCATAACGTGCTTTGCGGGCTGCGGCTTCCACCCCATCGCCGTTCTGCGCCACATCCACCTGCACGATTTCTGCAGACGTGAGGCCCAGGGCGAGGCAGGCAGTTTTAGTCGCTTGAGCCACTGCATCAGATCCGGCTTGAAGTTGATGATCGATGATGACTGGCACAAATGTGACAGAAAGTTCTTCGCTTAAGGCCGAGCAACCAGCGGCCAATGCCAAAGAATCTGCACCGCCCGAAACACCGAGAATGACAACGTCACCTGCACTTGTGCGCGATGAAAGAAAGGTTTTTATAACCGATTTCACCTGATGTGCGACAAGGCCCGGATTTGGCATGGCACCACTTTGCCATGAAGTCAGACACAGTTCATCAGTGGTTGGCGCAGGCTTCTGAAATTTCACGAGAGAATACGCCCATGGAGCAAATGTTTTTTGACGTCACAATTGAAATCCCTGGTGGAAGCCGCAACAAATACGAGATCGACCACGAAACCGGTCGTATCCGTTTGGATCGCATGCTTTTCACCAGCACCCGCTACCCATGGGATTACGGTTTCGTGGATAACACCCTTGGCCAAGATGGGGACCCACTTGACGCCATGGTGCTCCTTGACGAACCAACCTTCCCGGGCTGTGTCGTCCGTTGCCGCACTATCGGCATGTTCCGAATGACTGACGAAGCAGGCGGCGACGACAAGTTGCTCTGTGTGCCAGCTCAAGATCCACGCAAAGAACATATGCGCGACATTCACCATGTTGCTGAATTCGATCGTCTCGAAATCCAACACTTCTTTGAGGTTTACAAAGATCTTGAACCAGGTAAGAGTGTTGAAGGTGCAACCTGGACTGGGCGTGCCGATGCTGAAGCGGAAATCGAAGCCTCACGACTTCGGTTTACAAAAGGTCACTAAAAGTCAGGGTTTACCCATCTTTTCCAAGATTTAGTCAAGAGGGCAACAGGGCTTAGCGAGGATCAGCGAAAATGGCCAAACGTCGCAAAGGTGTGCGTCAGGCTTCCCCCATGAAGTCAGCCAACATCACTCTCCCACCACGAACTCGGGAGGCCAATCCAGTGGATTCGTCTCAGTTTTCGCCTACACCAGCACGCAAGGTTCCAGCTAGTCGCTTGACTAAGGCGAATCTGATTTTTGCTCTCATTGGAGTTGAAGGTGGCATTGCATTCGGTATTGGGTTCCTTGCCCAGCCGCTGAGTGATTGGTCAGATCCATCGCTTGCAATTACAGCGCTTTCTCGAATTGCCGCAATGATGGGTACCTACTTCGCGTTGGTGTGTCTAGTTTTTGTGGCGCGTATCCCTTGGCTCGAAAAACAAGCTGGGCAAGATCGATTGGTGAAGTGGCATCGCAAACTTGCCCCATATTCACTGTACTTAGTTTTCTTCCATGTTTTGTTGGTCTCTTTCGGCTACGGTGCACTTGATGCAATCAACGCCTGGTCTGAGTTCTGGAGACTGACGTTAACAATGGGTTGGATGCTTCCCGCTTTCTTCGGTTTCATCTCGATGATGATGGTCGGTGTCACTTCCTACAAACGTGCACGCAGCAAAATGAAATACGAGACCTGGTGGCAGATTCACCTTTTCAGTTACCTCGCTATCGCTTTGGGTTTCATGCATCAAATTGAGATGGGCACTATGTTCGTCAACAACGAAGCGATGAAAATGTGGTGGATCAGTCTCTATGTGTTGGTCTTTGGTTTCATTATTGGATTCCGCATCATCGTTCCTTTAGTTCGTTCGCTGAAACATGAACTTCGTGTGCATTCCGTGATTCGCGAAAGCCACGACACTGTGAGCGTCGTGATGTCCGGTCGCAATCTGTCAAAACTTGATGCCCAAGGTGGACAGTTCTTTGCTTGGAGATTCCTTGGTGGAAGCCACTGGTTCGAAGCTCATCCATACTCTCTTTCTGCGGCTCCACGTAACGACCAACTTCGTATTACAGTCAAAAATCTTGGTGACCACTCCGCGTGGTTGGCAAAAGTAAAGCCAGGTTCGCGCGTGATGTTCGAAGGTCCGTATGGAGTGTTCACAGCCGAACAGTCGAAAGCACCTCATGCAGTGTTGATTGCAGGTGGTGTGGGAATCACTCCAGTGCGCGCATTACTTGAAGAACTTCCAACAAATGTTGTCGTCGATGTCATTTGGCGCGCATCTGCAGATCAAGATTTGGTTCTACGCGAAGAAGTAGAGGCTCTTGCTGATTGGCGCGGTGCCACTATTCATTACATGGTGGGTTCGCGTAAACAATTCCCACTGAGCCCAGGACGACTCAAAAAAACTGTTCCTCACATTGTGCATTCAGATGTTTTCTTGTGTGGACCAAATGGACTCGTGGAAGAAGCTGTTGCTTCATGTCGCGAGCTTGGTCTCAAAGACGAACACATTCACGACGAAGCTTTTGCTTACTAGGAGTTTGAAATGAAACGCGAATTTATCCTTGGCTCTGCCGCGCTCGTTGGAGTTGCTGGATCGTTGATGTACCAAGCCGGCAGCTTTACTCCTACCGCGCTTGTTGGTGACCTTCAAGCAGCAGGTGAAGGCACAGCGCCCACTTCGTCATCAACTCCGAATCCCGGAACGTCCACCTCATCAACACCAAGCAGCGCTCCAACTCAAAGCAG
>JBEBBR010000116.1:0-4246 GCA_041158285.1 Actinomycetota bacterium | reverse complement strand
CCCTGACCGAAAAACTTTCCACACCCCACCATGCGACAGGGCGTCATATCCGGTATTAGCCACCGTTTCCGGTAGTTATCCCAGAGTCAGGGGCAGGTTGCTCACGTGTTACTCACCCGTTCGCCACTGATCCACCCCGAAGGGCTTCACCGTTCGACTTGCATGTGTTAAGCACGCCGCCAGCGTTCGTCCTGAGCCAGGATCAAACTCTCCGTGAATGTTTAAAAACGATCACAGGAGTGATCTGGCATACGACAAAAAAGCTGTGTGCTTTATATATCTATTGCCTCAAAGAAATCCGACCCTCATTTCTGAGGGACGGGTAATAATTCGTCGATTATTTTGGCACGCTGTTGAGTTCTCAAGGTACGGGCGCGCACCGCAACTGGGACCCGGTAGGGCCTCAAGAAGTGGGGCGACTTGGAGAAAGTTACAGGAAGTTAACGATTAGGTCAAATCCTGCGATTTCTCACCGTATTTGATGTCCACTAGGTGTACATCAAGTTTTTTTGGGAGCCATTGCTGACTCAGCTGTTTCCGAAGGGCACCGGCCTGATCTCTCAGTCCGTTCCTGCCTCTTGGCAACGAGGGCGAAACATAGACCACTGATTTTCGGAGAGTCAAATCGGGGTGGTGTGACGCTCGTCGCATTGCCCCAGATCGGACATTTTCCTCACAAAACAGGGTTATGCAAACTCAATTCCAGCCATGGTTTTCTTGCCGCGGCGAATCACGAGAAACTTGCCATTTAGCAATGAATTTAACTGAATTTGAGCATCTACATCAGTAACTTTTTCGTTGTTGATGTACGCGCCACCCTCTTCGATCGCACGTCGTGCGGCACCTTTTGAGGTAACCACACCAGAAGCAACCATCACGTCAATCACGCTTGGAAGTTCGGTGGCAGCAGGAATTTGTGCAAGTCCAGCCTCACTCAAAGCAGCACGAAGAGTGTCCTCATCGAGTTCAGCAAGCTCGGCTTGTCCAAAGAGAGCCTTGCCAGCGAGTTCTGCTGCGGCTGCTTTCTCAGGTGAATGCACAAGCGCGGTGAGTTCTTGTGCAAGAGCGCGCTGTCCAGCACGAAGATGTGGAGCAGATTCAACCTGGGCAATGAGTTCGTTGATTTCTTCCAATGTTTTAAAGGAAAAAGTACGAAGCAACGTTGCAACATCACGATCATCAGCGTTAAGCCAAAATTGAAAAAATGCATACGGTGATGTTTTTTCAGGATCTAACCAAATAGTTCCTGATTCAGTTTTACCGAATTTTGTGCCATCCGCTTTTGTAATCAATGGTGTTGTTAATGCATGAACAGAACCACCATCAGACCTACGAACTAGTTCGCAACCTGCAGTGATGTTTCCCCATTGATCCGAGCCACCGATTTGAAGTGTGCAGTTGTACTTGCGGAACAATTCAAGAAAGTCCAAAGATTGCAATAAAACATAAGAAAACTCGGTGTATGAAATACCTGTTGATTCCAATCGCGCAGAAACAGCTTCGCGATCTAGCATGCGGTTGACTGAGAAATATTTACCGAAGTCGCGTAAGAATTCGATTGCAGAAATATCTTTAGTCCAGTCGTAATTGTTTACGAGTAGGCATGCGTTTGGACCTTCAAAATCAAAGTACTTTTCGATTTGTTGACCAATTCGCTTGACCCAACCTTCAACAATGTCAGTTGAATTGAGGTTACGTTCGCCAGACATTTTTGGATCACCAATAAGCCCGGTTGCGCCACCCACAACTGCGAGTGGACGATGTCCGGCCAACTGGAATCGACGCATGGTGACAATCTGTGCCAAGTTTCCAAGATGCAATGACGGAGCGGTTGGATCAAATCCACAATACAAAGTAACTGAAGAAGTCATCAAACTTTCACGCAAAGCGTCAATGTCTGTTGTCTGGGAGATCAGATTACGTTGTGTGAGTTCTTCCAAGATGTCATGTGCCATGACGCTATTTTGGCGTATTACTCACTCAATGCTTTACGCAGTGCCACGAGTTGTTCACGAACCCTGACTGGCGCGGTACCACCGAACGCAGCACGCGCATTCATGGAACCTTCAGTCGTGAGGACTTCGCGGACACCAGCAGTCAGATGCGGTGAAACCTCGAGGAGTTGTTGTTCGGTGAGATCCCACAACTCCACACCTTCGGCCTCTGCCGCAGCGACACAAGCACCTGCGAGTTCGTGGGCCACGCGGAATGGCACGTTGTTGCGAACTAGCCACTCAGCAATATCGGTTGCTAAGGCAAAGCCAGTTGGAGCTGATTTCGCCATACGTTCTGTATCAAATTCCAGGGTTTTGATCATGCCCGTAACTGCTGGGAGTAAGACAATGAGTGTCTCGACTGCATCAAATACAGGCTCTTTGTCTTCTTGTAGATCTCGGTTGTAACCAAATGGGAGTGACTTTGCTGTGGCCATAAACCCAGCCAAATCACCTATCAATCGACCGGCCTTGCCACGAGAAAGCTCTGCAATATCAGGATTCTTTTTCTGTGGCATGATCGAGGAACCCGTTGAGTAACCATCGTGAAGTTTGGCCCAACCGAATTCGCGTGAGGCCATCAAAATCACTTCTTCACCAATTCGGGATAAGTTGATTCCGATTTGGGCTAGGGCGAATAGGAACTCAGAGACAAAGTCTCGAGCGCTTACCGCGTCGATGCTGTTTGGAATTGCGTCAATGAACTCGAGTTCACGCGCAACGCCTTGGGGATCAAGAGGTAGTGAAGAACCTGCTAATGCACCTGCACCCATGGGCGAGTAATTGTGACGGGTTCGCCAGTCGTGTAGTCGAGAGATATCTCTAAGCAATGCATGTGCATGTTTCGCGAGTTCGTGTCCGAATGAAACGGGCTGAGCATGTTGTAAATGTGTAAATCCGGGTGATGGGCAATCGACATTCTTTTCAGCCTGCTCCACAAAAGCCAGAGCAAGTTCCGATACAAGTTTCTCAATAACGAAAGATTGATCACGGAGATAAAGGCGAAAATCTGTTGCAACCTGATCATTGCGACTACGACCAGCACGCAATTTCCCACCAAGCTCTGCCCCAAGCAACTCAACTAGACCCCGTTCGAGCGCAGTGTGAACATCTTCATCATCTGCAGTAGCTACAAAGGATCCTTCACTGACCATCTCGGATAATTTATCGAGACCTTTGATCATGAAGGTGAACTCGTCTTGATCGAGTAGACCTGCAGTGTGCAAAACACGTGCGTGAGCTTTGCTTTGGCGCAAGTCGTACTTTGCCAAGCGCCAGTCAAAGTGGACCGAACCACTCAGAGCAACCATTTCTGGAGAAGGTCCGCTAGCGAATCTGCCACCCCACAGTTTGGTAGGTTCTTTAGACATCAAATTCTCCACTCTTCACATTTGCACTTTGCTTTCGCGCATTCTTTGTGTTGACCATTTCTAACAGTAAATCCTTAACAAACTCCCCCGAAGTCTCAGGGTGTGTCACAAGCAGCACCGTGTCATCTCCCGCAACAGAACCAAGAATCTGGGGAATTGCGTTGCGATCAATCGCACCGGCTAAGTAATGAGCTGCTCCGGCTCGGGTATGAACCACAACGATGTTGAGAGACGCAGTAATCCCGGTGACAACTTCATCCATGAGTCGAATCAATCGGGCATTTGCATCTGCGTCAGGCGTGATTGCAGGGACTCTGGCTGGATCTCCTTGCTCGGGTACCGCATACACAGAAGTGCCATCGAGTGATTCAACTTTGGTTGCACCTAATTCATCGAGGTCGCGACTTAAGGTTGCTTGCGTTACATCAAAACCGTTGTCCATCAGTATCGCGCGAAGTTCGTCCTGTGTTCTGATTTCTTCACGAGCTAAAACATCAACAATGCGTTGATGGCGAGCAGACTTTGAATTGAGTGCCGCCATTACTTGGTGCCTAACTGATCTGCTTGAGACACAGCTGCATTAATGATTGTCGGCAATTGATCGATAAACATCTGCAATTGGTCGCGGGTAATAATGAGTGGTGGTGCAATACGAATCGCATTTGGTTTAACAGCGTTTACGAGAAAGCCATGTTTGCGAGCTGCAACTTCAACGAGATGAGAAACATCTGAAGTGAACTCAATCGCAATCCACAATCCTTTGCCGCGAACCTCTTTGATCTGCGGTGCATCAACTTTCTGAAGCGACGACATAAACCATGCACCAAGAGTTGTGACATTTTCGAGGAGATTGTTGTTTTTGATTGTTTCGATGACAGCAAG
>JBEBBR010000115.1:0-7073 GCA_041158285.1 Actinomycetota bacterium | reverse complement strand
TCTTGATGCTTGGGCGACGTTGGGTTCGTATCTACACATCAAAGTTCTATTCGAACGGCGAAATTTCGCGAAACATTTTGGTCTTAGAAAACGAAACTGCTGAGAACAGTATTCGAGATGTGATTAGTGCGTCTCCAGAACTTGGCATGAATATTTCCCATTGTGTTCCAGCGGAATTAGGTCCGAAGCAAACGGTGGATATGTGGGTCACGGACCTTATCTCCACTGTTACTTCAGCTCGGGTGGATGCAGTCGTAGTTGACCAAGGACTGCACCTAGACAATATGACAATCGCCGAACTCTCTTGGAAATTAGATCAAATAGGAGTCGAGCTACTTGTGGTTCCGGAATTTCTTGGAGTATGGGCAAGTCGTCTCGAAATGCAACGACATCCAAGCCTTCCTTTGATTCAGTTGGCCGAACCCCGCCTTACTCCAGTACAAGGTGTTCAGAAACGCATCCTTGACCTTGTGCTTGTGATTCCCACATTCATTGTGCTCTCAATTCCATTGGCGATTGTGTGCCTCTTGGTGAAGTTCACAAGCCAAGGTCCAGTGTTCTTCGTCCAACCTCGAGTTGGTGCTGAAGGAAAGCCATTTCCTTTTTATAAGTTCAGAAGTATGCGTGATGGTGCCGATCTCGAACGCCTAGAGACCCTCGGGCGGCCTGATGAAGATATGGCAGAGCGATACCGCCGCGATCCGCGCATTACTCCACTTGGTCGATTCTTACGCAGATTCTCTATTGATGAACTGCCACAACTGTGGAATGTCGTCACAGGAAGTATGTCTCTCGTTGGACCGAGACCGATGTTGTTTGAGGAACTCGAACAGCTCGAGAATTTCCATCATCGACGTCATCTTGCAAAACCGGGACTTACTGGACTATGGCAAATCAGTGGCCGCAAAGACACCACCTGGGAAGAGCGAATGCTTCTAGATTTGTATTACATAAATCGCTGGTCGCTTTCACTTGATCTAGCAATCATTGCTAAAACATTCCGCGTGGTTTTGAGTGGAAAAGGAAGTTATTGATTTTCCTGGAGAAACTCAATAAGTCCATCGCTTGCGTTTTCGATCAACCGTAATACATGAACGAACCCCTCGGCTGCTCCATAGTACGGATCGGGAACGATTCGATCTGAAGCTGTTCCAGTATAGAAATCCATCAATGAACGCACTTTGGATTTCGCAATGTCATCTGGTGCCTGACTCACAACAGCTCTGAAATTGTCATCATCCATCACGATGATGAAATCGAATCTTGAAAACCAGGTGGAATCAAACTGCTGAGCACTGTGATGTGAGGTGTATCCGTGGTCGGCTAAAACTTTGATAGATCGCGGATCCGCAGGTTCTCCAACATGCCAGCCGCCAGTACCTGCACTGGCAACTTCAACCTCCAGTCCAACCGTCTTTGCTTTACCCCGAAAAACATGTTCGGCGATAGGGGATCGACAAATGTTTCCCATACACACCATAGCTACCCGAATCATGATTTGATCAACATCCATTCGTTTCCGCGTGCGCGGTTTGTAAGTAGGAGACATCTCACGGCAATAAAGATGATCATTACAGCCCACAAAAACACTAAATGCAGTTGCAATAAAACCACGGAGAAGATGAGCGGAAGAAAAACTGCAAAACCGATTGTGTGCACTCGCGCCAAGAATTTAGTGTCACCTGCGCCAATCAAAACTCCGTCCAGTACAAAAACCACAGCTGCAAGCGGTTGGTGTAACCCAACCACAATGATCGCGGCAGTGATGAGTGAGATCAATGCCTCATCACTACTGAATGCTCTTGAAATTAGAGGGCTAGTCACTACAACGAGCGCCCCTTGGACTGCACCTAACATGATGCCCCAGCGAACGAGTTGCCATAAGACCTTATGTGCCGATTCCACATCACCGGCACCAATGCGTCCACCAATGATGGCCTGGGCTGCGATAGCAATCGCATCAAGGGAAAGTGCCAAGGTGTACCAAACAACAAATGACACATGGAAGGCAGCGAGTTGCAGGTCACCTAAGTGAGCGGCTGCAACCACAACACCACTCAAAACTCCACGCAGCATGATCGAACGCCAAATGAGTGGAAGTCCTTCACCAAGTGAATCCCAGACAGATGCAAAGTTCTGCGGAACCAAACTTCTTAATCCACCTTCTAGTTGTTGATGAATCACCATGAGATACATCAACAAACCAAGTGTTTCTGCAATGGTTGTAGCCCAAGCAGATCCGGCGATTCCAAAATCAAAACGCATCACAAACAGCCAACAAAGCACAGCATTGATAGCTACTTGAATAATCGTGATGTACAACGTGATTCGAGTGTTTGAAAATCCGCGAAAGAGTCCAATCGCTGCCATCGTGCCTAACGCACCTGGCATTGCGGGTGCTATGGCATGAAGCCAAGCTCGCGCGGCTGGAGTGACACTCTGTGAAACGCCAATGAGTGCGAGCAGCTGGTCTGCGAATATATACAGCCCCAGACCAAGTACTGCGCCAAGACTGATTCCTAAAACTAAATTGTTGCCGGCACTAGAAAGTGCGCGAGCTTTGTCGCCTGCACCGAGAGCTCGAGACACACTGCCAGTTGTTTGGTACGCCAAGAAGAATGAGAGTCCCACAATCGCCGAAAACACAGTGCTTCCTGCACCAAGCCCAGCGAGTGCAGTAGTTCCAAGAGTTGCGACGATCGCTGCGTCGACGAGGAGAAATAGCGGCGGTGCTACGAGACTTCCAAAGGCTGGTAAGCCGAGGGCAAGCACCTCGTTGCGCAAGGATTGACGTTGGGTGACGTCCATATTTTGAGAATCGCCTTTTGAGTAGTTGTCCCCAGTCGGTGGATGAGATTTACGCACGGAACTCACCCTAAACCCACACGTTGTCCACACTTTCACACCGGCTATACACAGTACTTACGGCGTGTTTCCACCGCTTATCCCACACTTATCCCAAGACTTATCCACAAGTGCGATAGTCAACGTCAGACCCTGCGAGTAGAACTGCCTCCTAGCAACCACCGAGGAGTGACATGAGTCTTATCGATGTCTCATCAATGTCTGATTCTGGTGACATGGATCGAATGCCACCACAGGATATTGCTGCCGAAGCCAGTGTGCTCGGCGCTATGTTGCTTTCCAAGGATGCGATTTCCGATGCAGTTGAGATCGTCAAAGATGTTGATTTTTATCGGCCAGCTCATCAGGTTATTTTCAACACCATCTTGCAGGCTTTTGTTCATGATCAGCCAGCAGATGCCGTCACGATTGCAGCCGAACTCAACAAGATTGGTGAACTCGGCAAGATCGGTGGCCCGAGTTATCTTCACACCTTGGTATCTGGTGTTCCAACAGCCGCCAACGCTGATTACTACGCGCGCATTGTTCGCGAACGTGCAATCCTTCGCCGCCTCGTGGAAGCCGGCACTCGCATTGTCCAGATGGGATACGCCGGCAATGGTGAAGTTGATGACATTGTGGATCGCGCGCAAGCCGAGGTCTACGAAGTCACCGAAAAGCGCACTTCTGAAGATTTTCGCCCACTCGGTGATTTGATGCCGGGAGTGCTTGAAGAAATCGAATCCTTCTCCAATCGCAAAGAAGGTTTGGTTGGTGTTCCCACTGGATTCGAAGATTTGGATCGATTGACTAATGGTTTACATCCAGGTCAATTAGTCATCGTTGCTGCTCGACCAGGTATGGGTAAGTCCACACTCGCAATGGACTTTGCGCGTGCCGCATCAATTCGCAACAACATGCCAAGCGTTTTCTTCTCCCTCGAAATGTCGAGTTCCGAAATCATGATGCGTCTTTTGTCTGCGGAATCTGGAATTGAACTCGGCGCAATTCGTTCAGGAAAAATCAACGAGAATCAATGGGCAGTGCTCGCAAAACATATGGGTGATCTTGCAAACCACCCGATGTATCTCGATGATTCCCCCAACCTCACCATGATGGAAATTCGCGCCAAGGCTCGACGCCTCAAACAGCGTCATAACATCAAACTTATAGTCGTCGACTACATCCAGCTGATGAGTTCTGGACGTAAAGTTGAAAGTCGCCAACAGGAAGTCAGTGAGTTCTCTCGTCAAATGAAACTTCTCGCCAAAGAGCTTGAAGTGCCAGTAGTTGCTCTCAGCCAGCTCAACCGTGGACCTGAGACTCGCACCGACAAGCGGCCAATGCTTTCTGACCTTCGTGAATCTGGTTCGTTGGAACAGGACGCGGATATGGTTATTTTGATTCACCGCGAAGATGCCTACGACAAAGATTCACCACGTGCCGGTGAAGCTGACTTGATGGTCGTAAAACACCGTAACGGACCGACCCAAAATATCGCTGTGGCCTTCCAAGGACACCGCTCTCGCTTCACAAGTATGGCTCGTCTCTAGCCATTGACTTTCATATCAGAAGGTAGAAAGATTGTCTCCCTTCCGATATGAAAGTGGTGTGCAGTGGTTGCAGTAGATCGAAGCCGTTTAGCCGAGCTCAATGAGCGTGAGCGAGCCCTTTATGTGCAGCGACATCCCGCTTCTCAGGCCGCCTACAGTGCTGCAGACAACTTATTCGGTCGCGTCCCCATGACCTGGATGAATAAATGGTCTGGTGGTTTTCCACTGTATATGCAGACTGCACACGGAAATCGAATCACCACCATTGACGGTCATGAGCTCATCGACTTTGCCCTGGGTGACACCGCAGCAATGACGGGACATTCACCTAAAGAAACCGTCGCAGCCGTAACTCATCGACTCACAGATCTCGGTGGCATCACCACGATGTTGCCAACTACAGATGCCCAATGGGTAGGTGCAGAACTCACCCGCCGATTCAAAATGCCGTTGTGGTCATTTACCTTGAGTGCCACCGATGCAAATCGCTGGGCTGTTCGACTTGCTCGCCTTGCAACCGGTCGTCCAAAGATTTTGGTTTTTGCATACTCCTATCACGGAAGTGTGGACGAAACTTTTGCTGTCCCTGGTCCAGATGGAATTGCAGTGTCGCGCCCAGGCAATGTGGCACCACCTGTTCCACTCGATCTCACCACTCGCGTTGTTGAGTTCAATGACATTGATGCACTCCGTCGCGAACTTGCACACGGTGATGTTGCTGCAGTCTTGATGGAACCTGCTATGACCAACATTGGAATTGTGCTTCCACAGCCTGGCTTCCTCGATGCCGTTCGACAAGCATGTGATGACACCGAAACTTTGCTGATGATTGATGAAACACACACCATCAGCACCGGCCCTGGTGGCGCAACTACTGCATGGAATTTGCGTCCAGATATTTTCATTATTGGTAAAGCAATCGGTGGCGGAATTCCTTCTGGAACATATGGAATTTCACATGAAGTTGCCAAACGTATTGGTATTCATCAAGACGCCGACATTGTTGATGTTGGTGGTGTTGGTGGAACCTTGGCAGGAAACGCATTATCAATTGCAGCAATGCGTGCCACCCTTGAGAATGTTTTGACCGATGAGTCATGGCCGCGAATGATCGAACTTGCAACCAAGTTCCGCGAAGGCATTGAAGCTGCAATTACGAAATTTGAATTGCCATGGAGTTGCACACAATTGGGTGCACGTGCGGAATATCGATTTGCAAGTCCAGCGCCGATCAATGGATCCTCAGCTGCTGGTGCTGCCGACGAAGATCTTGAAGAATATTTCCACCTTTACACCGCAAACCGCGGAGTGCTCATCACTCCATTCCACAACATGGCTTTGATGTGTCGTGACACCCAAGAGTCAGATGTTGATCGCCACTCTGAATTGTTCATGCAAGCGTGCGAGGAATTGGTTGGAGCTAAATGACAAGTTACATCGCACTCGACAAAATCGATAAGCAACTTCTTCGCGAACTTCAAAACGATGGTCGTGCAACCTACGCAGAGATGGGTGAAGTTGTAGGACTAACGCCGCCAGCAGTGAGAGCACGTGTGCAACGGATGCGTGACAACGGGGTGCTCCAGATTGTTGCTGTCACCGACCCCATCGCCTTGGGATATTCCGAAGCTGCGATGGTGGGCATTCGAGTCGATGGGGATCCGCGGGAAGTTGCCGAACGCATCGCACTTATCCCAAATGTCGTTTATATGGTGATGACTGTGGGCGGCTATGACATCATGGCTGAAATCGTGTGTACCGATCGAGAAGAGTTCGGCAACGTGCTGCATCAGCAAATCCGGGGAGTGGAGGGTGTCCGGTCAGCTGACGCCTTCCCATACACAGCCATTCATACCAACCGCTTCACTTGGGGCGTTCCTGAATAGCAGGCTTTAGACCGCTATTCCGCGTTGTAATTCAACTCGAGAGAAAGGCTCACGATTATGGAACAACCAAAGACTCGCGCTGACTTAGAAACTCTTCCCGCATACAAGGCGGGGCAAAAACTTCAAGCTCGGAATGGAATTCAGGTCTACAAATTAAGTAGCAATGAAAACCCGTATTCACCACTGCCATCCGTAATCGATGCAATCGCAAAAGCTGCAGCGGATATCAATAGATACCCCGACCCACTCAACACTGAGATGATTGCAGGCATTGCTAACAAAGTCGGAGTAGCTCCAGAACATATTGGTGTCGGCACTGGTTCTGTTGCAGTTTTGGGTCACATCATCGAATCAGTTGCCGCACCTGGTGATGAAGTGATGTTTGCTTGGCGCTCGTTTGAGGCATATCCAATTTGGACGCAGATTTGTGCAGCAAAATCAGTTCAAGTTCCGTTGACTGTTGATGACCGTCATGACTTCGATGCAATGGCTGCTGCGATTACCGATCGCACTCGTGTGATTTTTGTATGCACACCAAACAATCCAACCGGCACTGCTGTTTATTCCGACGAACTCCACGAATTCATGAAGCATGTACCAAGTGATGTGTTGGTTGTTATTGATGAGGCATACGGTGAATTCGTCAAAGACGATGCAGTGGTCAAAGGTATGGAGTTCTTTAATGCCTACAAGAATGTTGCAATCCTCAGAACCTTTTCAAAAGCATATGGACTTGCAGGTTTACGAATTGGATACGCCGTCGCACCACTCAACATTGCAGATTATGTTC
>JBEBBR010000114.1:0-5063 GCA_041158285.1 Actinomycetota bacterium | reverse complement strand
TAGGGGTGTTGTGCCAAAGGCATAAATTCGACGTGAGTGAATCCGTGATCAAGTACGTAATCGCGCAACTGAATTGCAACATCGCGGAACCCCAATCCAAGGCGCCACGATCCCAAGTGCACTTCGTAAATACTCATCGCAGTAAAGCGATTGTCAGTGCTTGATCGTTGTTCGATCCAGGTGTTGTCCTGCCACTCGTAGGAAGACTCCCACACAATCGATGCAGTCGATGGCGGCACTTCACTATGGCGTGCAAGTGGATCAGCTTTATCTGACTGGTAGCCATGTTGATCAGTTACTCGGAATTTGTAGTTGTAACCGTGACCAACACCTGGGATGAAAACTTCCCACACACCACTTGAACCAAGTGATCGCATTGGATGAGCCGTGCCATCCCAATGATTGAAGTCGCCGACAACTTGAACACCCTGTGCGTTCGGTGCCCACACCGCAAATGATGTGCCACTGATCTGACCAAGTGGAGAGTCGTATCGAACGACTCGCGCACCAAGTGCGTCAGCTAATTGCTCGTGACGCCCTTCGCGGATGAGATGCAGGTCCATTTCACCAAGAGTTGGTAAGAAACGGTAAGCGTCATCATTAGTGAAAACTTCATCGTCGTAGCGAGACTCTATGCGGTAATCGGGAATCGTTTCTGCTTCGAGTGCACCAACCCAGATGCCGCGATGTTCGTGGGTGAGTGGGAGGCGAATGCCATCACTCACCACGACAACACTGATGGCAAAAGGTTTGATGGTGCGAAAAACCACATGACCTTTGTGGAGATGAGCGCCGAGAATGCCATGTGGATCGTGGTGCCGGCCTTCAACTATCCGTTCGAGTTCGTGGAAATCGACAGCGTTGATGGGGGATTCATGTACTGATTCCGCAACAGAAATCTCGATTGGCTCGGGATTGAGGTTCTCGGCAGATTTCTTCCGGCGCAAGATCATGACTATCTCCTCATCGCTGGGATCATGGAAGTTTTCTTAGCGTAACGATGTGTGCCACTGAGCGGTAGGGATCAATTTGAATATGAACGTCTTTTGCCCATGACCAGGTCGTATCGGTGACCAGGTCGTGTCCAATGATGCGTTCATTCCAATCGAAACCGAGAGCTGGCATATCCAAGTGAACCTCGGTCTCGCGAGTTCCCTTTGGATCGAGAGTGCAGATCACAAGCACAGTGTCATCGCCATCAGTCTTGCTGAACGCGATGATCTCTTCGTCATCAACCTTGTGGAAGACCACATCACGAAGTGACTGCAATGCAGGATGATCGCGACGAAGTTCGTTCAAACGAGTGATGTACGGAACGAGTGAACGACCTTCTTTTTCGGCTGCTGCCCAATCACGTGGACGCAATTCGAATTTTTCGGAATCGAGATATTCCTCGCCACCTTCTTTGAGGACTGCGCATTCGTAGATTTCGAATCCAGAATAGATGCCCCACGTTGGTGACAAAGTTGCACCAAGAGTTGCACGAATTGCGAAACCAGCTGGACCGCTGTCTTGCAAGTAGGAAGGCAAAATGTCCGGAGTATTCGCAAAGAAGTTTGGACGCATGTATGCAGATGCGTCACCTGAAACTTCCTTCATGTACTCAGTGAGTGACTTCTTGTCATTACGCCACGTGAAGTAGGTGTACGACTGTTGGAAGCCAACTTCTCCGAGGGTGCGCATCATCGCTGGAGCGGTGAAAGCTTCAGCCAAGAAGATGACATCTGGATCGGTTTCGTTGATTGCTGCGATAAGTCGTTGCCACATCCACACTGGTTTGGTGTGCGGATTGTCGACGCGGAAAATGCGAATTCCACGATCCATCCAGAATCGAACAATGCGTTCGATTTCGTTGTACAAACCTTCTGGGTCTGTATCGAAAAACATTGGATAGATGTCTTGGTATTTCTTTGGTGGATTTTCTGCATACGCAATCGATCCATCAATACGTTGTTTGAACCATTCTGGATGTTCTTTAACCCATGGATGATCTGGTGATGCTTGCAATGCAAGGTCGAGTGCGATTTCCATTCCGAGTCGTTGAGCCTCGGCGACGAAGAAATCAAAATCGCGCAGAGTTCCAAGCTCTGGATTTACTGCATCGTGACCGCCAGCAGCGCCACCGATTGCCCAAGGTGAACCGACATCTTCAGGTCCTGGTGTCAAAGTGTTGTTGCGACCTTTGCGATTGGTAACACCAACTGGGTGAATCGGAGGTAGGTACACAACGTGGAAGCCCATATCTGCAACCTCTGCCAAACGTGGCATTGCAGTTTTGAAAGTTCCTGAAACATATGGTTCGAGAGTTGCGCCTTCGGAACGTGGGAAGAACTCGTACCAAGATCCGTAGAGCGCACGTTCGCGTTCAACCTTCAACGGATATTCGCGAGTGCTCGTAATCAAATCGCGCAATGGGTTTTCATGCATCGCATGATCAACAACTGAATTAAAAGCTGCGGCAAGTCGATCGGCTGGTTCCATCGAAGTGTTACGCAAAGCGCCGACCGCAGTCATCACTGCATTAACAACTTCTTTTGGTTGATCTGCAAGAGTTTCGACAATTGCGCGTTCAAGAATCAATGCGCCAGTGAGAAGCTCAAGTTCAACATCGACGCCGGCTGGAACTTTGAGGCCAGCAGCATGGTGCCAGGTTCCCCAAACGTCATCCCATGCTTCAACGCGAAAACTCCATGCACCCATAGAGGTTGGGCGGACATCCGCGGTGTAGAGATCGTTTCCTTGCAGCTGTGCTCGGTAGTTGGTCTCGGTGCCATCTGGCGCAGTGAGAATTACAGAGACTCCTAGTGAGTCATGACCTTCACGAGTCGACGTGGCACGAACTCGAATCCGCTCGCCAACCACCGCTTTAGCTGGGCGATCTCCGCCGGCCACAGTTGGCCACACGTCGAAAATAGGGAAACGGCCGACTGGTCCTGGAATGGAACTTGGAAGTGGAGCACTAGTGGCTCCTGAATTGGGAGAAATAGGTCGTTTTTGCACAGGCAGACGGTAGTCGCTGAGCACGGCAGGCGAAAGACGCAGGCTCTGATTTGGCTTCCGTTTTGGTTACAGAATGGGGGAGGGGTCTGAAGAACCTGCTACCCAAAGGGCTGCCTACCTCAGATTTACTGGTGGCAGCTGAAAACGAGAGCAGATCGTGCGAAAACCTTGAACGTTTCGCCAGCTTTGAGGGTCAAATGTGGAGCCTTTGCCCCCCGCTGGGTTGAATCGACGACCAACGTCCAGTCGTTCGCCCAGGTCGACGATGGCAGGGTGAACTCAATGTTCTCATTACCTGAATGGAAGATCACGAGGAATGAGCTCGAGGAGTTCTCGTCACCATTGGTGGTGTTGTGGTTGATGAACATTCCCAAGGTGTGAAGATCGGTGTCCAACCACGCATTTTCATCAAGTTCGACACCTTGTGGAGTGAACCATGCAATGTCTTTTGGGCCACCAGCCACAGTTGGGGAACCCCATCGGTAGTTGCGATGGTGGAAAGCAGGATGCTCGGTGCGAAGCTGCATCAAGAAACGAGTGGTGTCCAACAAGTCTGCGCGGTCACCAGCGATGTTCCAGTCAATCCATGCGATGTCGGAGTCTTGGCAGTACGCATTGTTGTTGCCGCGTTGAGTGCGACCGTGTTCGTCACCTGCAGTGAACATCGGAACGCCACTTGAGACCAAGAGCATCGTCAACATGTTGCGATGTTGTTGGAGTCGTAACGTATTGATTGCTGGGTCGTCGGTTTCACCTTCAACACCATGGTTCCACGAACGATTGTTGTCACTGCCATCGCGATTGTTTTCACCATTCGCATGGTTGTGCTTCTCGTTGTACGAAAGAAGGTCATGCATCGTGAAACCATCATGTGCTGTCACAAAATTGATTGATGCACGTGGGCGACGATCTTCATCAACAAAAAGATCTGCAGATCCGCTTAAACGCGAAGCTAGTTCTGCAACACCCGGAGTGCTAGCGCGCCAGAAGTCGCGGACAGTGTCGCGGAAACGATCGTTCCACTCACTCCACAGCCGTGGATAGTTACCAACTTGGTAACCGCCTTCACCAATGTCCCATGGTTCTGCAATCAATTTAACGTTTCGCAAAACTGGATCTTGCGCAATCGCTTGCATCAACGGTCCGTACATATCAACGTTGTGAGCAATGCGAGCAAGTGCTGGTGCTAAATCAAATCGGAATCCATCAACGTGCATTTCGGTTACCCAATAACGCAATGAATCTAAAACCATTTGCATCACTTGTGGGTGATATGTGTTGAGAGTGTTTGCGCAACCGGTGACATCGAAATAATGCTGAGGATCATCGGCAAGTCGGTAGTACGACGCGTTGTCGATACCTTTGAAAGACAGCATTGGTCCGCGTGGACCACCTTCGCCTGTATGGTTGTAAACAACATCGAGAAAAACTTCAATTCCAGCTTGGTGGAAAGTTTTCACCATCTGTTTGAACTCATTGATTTGCTGACCGTTGAAGCCAGAAGATGAATACGCATGATGTGGCGCGAAATATCCGATGGTGTTGTAACCCCAGTAGTTGGTCATACCGGGTTTCACCAAATGCTCTTCATGTGCAATTTGATGAATTGGCAAAAGTTCTATTGCAGTGACACCTATCGAAAGCAAATGTTCGATGACTGCTTCATGTGCAAGGCCGGCATAGGTTCCGCGAATATGTTCTGGAACTGCAGGATGCAGTTGGGTCATGCCTTTGACATGAGCTTCGTAAATCACAGTGCGATGCCAGTCGGTGTCTAGTCTGACATCACCTGACCAGTCGAATGATGTGTCCACGACAACACATGCCGGGATGCAAGATGCTGAGTCTCGTTCGTCTGCAACAGACTCATCAGTGGGAAGTTCTGGGTTGTACTCGTATCCGAAAACTTCACGACTCAAAACCCAATCGCCATCGATCGCTTTTGCATATGGGTCGAGCAATAGCTTGTTGGGATTGTGACGATGCCCTTCGGCTGGATTCCATTCACCATGTACTCGGAATCCGTAACGTGTACCAGCAGTGATATCCGGAACGAAGCCATG
>JBEBBR010000113.1:0-3291 GCA_041158285.1 Actinomycetota bacterium | reverse complement strand
AAAATCAGGCAACAATTCAGATGTTTGACCGAGTTCAGTAGCAGCAATCGGGTCTCTCTTAACTAGCTCAGAAACGAAGTTGTCTGAAAGCTCGAAAATCGGAGTAACCATCAGCGAATATTCTCTTTCGTAGAAGCAGCAAGTGACAAAAGTTCGGTGGCATGCGCCAAGGCAGTATCGGAATCCTCCAAACCAGCAAGCATGCGTGCAATCTCGTTGACCCGTTGGGAAGACTGCAGTTCTATCACGTGGGTCTGAGTGTTGATGCCATCTGATGACTTTGAAACATTGAGATGCTGATCCGCAAAGGCTGCGATCTGAGGCAAATGAGTAACGACCAACACCTGTCGGTCGCGAGAAAGCTTTGCCAACCTCTCGGCAACGCTAATTGCTGCAGCGCCAGCAACTCCAGCATCAACTTCGTCAAAGACCATCACTGACGGCGAGCTGTAGTCAGACATGGTTACTTCTAATGCGAGCATAAGTCGAGAAAGTTCACCGCCGGATGCTGCCTGCGCAATGGGCTGTAATCGGATGCCTGGGTTAGCCGTGAACATGAACTCGATCTTGTCTTGGCCGAATTCAGAAATGTCACTCTGTTCAAGACTCACCTGAAAGATTGCATGCGGCAAGGCCAAACCTTGCACCTCAGATTCAACGGCGCTCGACAGCGCCGAACCCACTTTTGCTCTTGCAACAGATAGTTGCTGTGCGCTGGCCTTCATTACGGACGACGCATCATCAACCTGGATTTGCAATGCCTTGAGGGCAGAACCATCTGGATCGATAAGTTCAAGATTTCGCTTGGATGATTGCACCCACTCAAGAACGTCAGTTATCTCTGGGCCATGACGCAACAACAGTGAACGTAATTGTCGTTGGCGAAGCATAAGTGCATCGAGTTCATCGGGATCGATATCTAAACCTTCACCGATGGCTTCAATATCACCTAGGACAGAACTGACTTCAAGTTTGAGCGCATCAAGCTTTGCCACGATCTCGAGAACTGTTTCATCCTGTGGGAGGGCATGTTCCAAAACCTTCGCTGAGGAAGAAAGAGCAGAAACCACATCCACTTCGTCGTTGCTAAGGCTGTACACAGCTGAAGCCACCGCGGATCTGACTTGCTCAACTCGACTCATGCGATCGATTGTTTTCGCGATTTCTCGGTCTTCGCCTGGTTGCAAATTGAGCGACTCACATAATGCAACGTCTGCTCGTATTGCGTCTGCACTCAAAAGCAACTGTTCGCGTTGAGCGGTGAGAGTTTCTAATTCCTCAACTAGCTTCTTCCATGATTTGAAGTTACTACGGTGTTGACGGACGAGTTCTTCGTGATCCACTCCCCCGAAGCGATCTAGCAATTCGCGATGGGTCGATGATTTCAGTAATCGATAACTGTCATGTTGACCATGAATAGCAAGCCAATCCTGTGCTATTTCAGCAAGAACTCCACTGGGAACAGACTTGCCGCCCAAAAGTGTTTTGGCTCTTCCCGTGAGTGGAAACTGCCTAGAAATGGTTACAGCTTCATCGTCGGTGAGGCAGCCGAGTTCATCTAATCGATCCGAAACACTTTGATGCTTGACTATCAACGTTGCTTCGACTGATGCGCCGATTTCGGCATTAACGCCAACTGCGCCGGCTTTCTGACCTGCTAAAACTCGGACCGCATCAAGTAAAAGGGTTTTACCAGCGCCAGTTTCGCCGCTCACCACAACCAAACCTGGTTGCAAGTTGAGGGAAACCGAGTCAATAAGTCCGAGACCCTCGATTGAAAGTTCGTCAATCAATGTCGGCTCGCTGTTCTCGCCAACCCACTGTTGGCAGTCTGAACTTAGCCACAAGTCTCTGTGTGAACGATGTGTCATGAACGCGAGCGAACTGAATAGATCGCTGAGCTTTTGTCACGACGACAACATCACCTTGGACTAAATCGAAATTGCGTCTGCCATCGAAAGTTGCGGTTGCAGATGTGGCCAGTACTTCCGCTGAAATTGATGAATCTGGGGAAACCACAATGGGTTTTGCGAATAGCGCATGGGCCGAAATTGGAACAGCCAGAATCACGTTTGCTGTGGGCCAGATGACTGGTCCACCTGCAGAGAACGCGTATGCAGTCGAACCGGTCGGCGTGGAAATCACGATTCCATCACCAGCCCAGGCCATAAGTGGCGATTGATCGACAGCGATTCGCAACTCTGTCATCAAATCACGCTGAGTTTTTTCGACGGAAACTTCATTAAGAGCAAACGATGTGAAAACTGTTGCGTCATTGCGTTCCACTGTGACCTCAAGGCATATGCGCTCTTCGGTCACCCAAGATTTATTGACAATGTAATCAACCACGGTGCCAACATCAGAAGGCTCAGCTTCTGCGAGGAATCCGACGCGACCAAGATTTACACCAAGGATGGGAATTCCTGTCCCATAGGAGTATTCGACGGCCTTCAAAATGGTGCCATCTCCGCCGAGCACAACAATCACTTCAGCCTTTGCGGCTTCACTGATTGGGTCGATAACTCCGGCAATTTCAACCGCAGATATTCCCTGGGTAGTCAGAGCAGCGTTCAAACCTTCAGAGAAATCCTTGATGGAATTGCGATCAGAGTGGTAGACAATTCCAACAACACGAGTTGTCATTGTGGTCCCTCCTTGATCGCTGTGTGAACGGCTAGAGCGCATTGTTCACTATTTTGGGTCGCAAAGCCCTTGGTGAACCATACGAAATACTCAACATTTCCTTGTGGCCCAGGCAGTGGGCTCGCACCCACCGCTCGAAGTCCTGCTTCGAGGCGTTGAGCCTCATCGATAACCTTCAGGACAGCCTTTGTGCGAAGCTCTGAATCGCGAACTACACCATCACCGATTTCGGCCTTACCGACTTCAAATTGAGGTTTAACCATCAACACCAAATCTGCTGTTTCAGTGGTTGATTGAATCAAAGCGGGAAGCACAGTGGTTAAAGAAATGAACGAAAGGTCAGCAACAACAAGGTCTACTGGGTACTCGAGATCTGCAGCAGTGAGGTTACGAACATTGAAACGTTCCATCACCACGACTCGAGGGTCAGTTCGCACAGGCCACGCTAGTTGCCCATATCCGACGTCCAAGGCGATCACATGCGCGGCGCCTTCAGCCAAACACACCTGTGTGAAACCTCCGGTGCTTGCACCAGCGTCGAGGACAGTTCGACCAGAAATCGTGAATCCCAAATCTTTGAATGCCTCTATCGCACCAAGCAATTTATACGCGCCCCTGGAAACCCATTTCGCATCATTGCTAGAAACA
>JBEBBR010000112.1:0-4709 GCA_041158285.1 Actinomycetota bacterium | reverse complement strand
GATGGTGTTGTAACCCCAGTAGTTGGTCATCCCAAGGTCAACCAAATGTTCTTCGTGCGCGATTTGATGAATCGGCAAAAGTTCAATTGCGGTAACACCGATCGAAAGCAAATGTTCAATGACAGCTTCATGCGCAAGTCCGGCATAGGTGCCGCGAATGTGTTCTGGAACCGCTGGATGCAGTTTGGTCATACCTTTGACATGAGCTTCGTAAATAACAGTGCGATGCCAGTCGATATCTAGTCGGACATCACCAGACCAGTCGAAGGAAGTGTCGACCACAACACACGCTGGAATGCAATGAGCTGAGTCGCGTTCATCCGCAATCGACTCATCGGACGGGAGTTCTGGGTTGTATTCGTAACCGAAAACTTCGCGGCCCAAAACCCAATCGCCATCAATTGCCTTGGCATAGGGGTCGAGTAGAAGTTTGTTGGGATTGTGTCGATGGCCCTCGGCTGGATTCCATTCGCCATGGACACGGAAACCGTAACGAGTACCGGCAGTGATGTCAGGAACGAAGCCGTGCCACACCCCGCGGGCCTTGTCTGGAAGGCGCCAGCGAGTTTCGCTTCCGTCGTCGTGGCGGACGCAGAAATCAACAGCGGTTGCATGGTCTGCAAATAATGCGACATTGACTCCACCGTCGACCAAGTTCACGCCGAGTGGGTCTAGCTTGTTGCTCACGTGGGCGTGGCGAAAGCTTGAGGTAGTCACGTTAGTTCCGTTCGAATCGATTCGCTGTCAAAGGTACAAAGTAGTAAGTGCGCGCAGACTGTAGCCGACTGTGCCATCGATTGAGCCATAGAGTTCAGGCGTAGAGTTCGTGAAATGTCATCGATCTCAGGAGCATCAATGGGCGAATTCATTAATGTGGTCATCGCGGAAGGTGTGGCTACCTTAACTTTGACGCGACCACCTATGAATGTGCTCAATTTCGCAGTTCAGGCCGAATTGGCAGAAATGTGCACGGGTCTCGCGACCAATCCTGATGTTCGTGTGGTGGTTTTCACAGGTGGGGACGAAGTTTTTGCAGCAGGTGCAGATGTCAACGAATTTGTGGATCTGACTGAGGCAGATATGGCAGTGCAGGTTCAAACATTGCAAGCCAACTTGAGCGCTTTAAGTCAGTTGCCGCAACCAACCATTGCTGCTGTATCGGGCTATGCCTTGGGTGGAGGCTGTGAAGTTGCACTCGCCTGTGACATTCGCATCGCTAGCAGCACTGCCGTGTTCGGACTTCCTGAGGTGCTGTTGGGAATCATGCCTGGCGCTGGCGGAACTGCACGCCTTACTCATTTAGTTGGGCCAGCTCGCGCCAAAGAAATCATGTGGACTGGTCGATTCGTCAAAGCCGATGAAGCTCTGACTATGGGGCTTGTAACTTCAGTTGTAGCTCCTGACGAGTTGCTCGCAGCTGCCAACAAACTAGCAGTCACTCTTGCCAAGCGGCCAGCCCTTGCAGTTCAGGCGATCAAGCGGGTCGTCGACAAAGCAGTGGATGCAAATCTCGCCGATGCACTCAACATCGAAGCCGCCGAGTTCACCAAACTTTTCGGCACCAATGACAAAGCAATCGGCATGAAATCATTTCTCGAAAACGGTCCAGGTAAAGCCAATTTCGAACACTCCTGATGCTTTGTCTACTGTCTGCTGACAGAATCAGAACACCATTCACCACGCGCACTCGAATCGACAAGGAAGTCCATGAAGATCGCAGTACTTATCAAACAGGTTCCAGATTCCTGGGCTGAGAAAAGTTTGACCAAAGACACATTTCTACTTGATCGAGATTCTTCAGACAAAGTCCTCAACGACCTTGATGAATACGCCATCGAACAAGCTTTAGCTTGGCAAGAAAACGATGGTGCCGAACTCGTCGCAATCTGCATGGGTCCGGAATCTGCAACGGATGCAATTCGTCGCGCACTGTCAATGGGTGTTGATTCAGGCATTCACATCAAAGATGATGCACTTCAAGGCAGTGACGCAATCGCAACTTCTCGAGTGCTCGCTGCTGCCATCAAGCGCGGTGGCTATGACATGGTGATCTCCGGCGTTGAATCCACTGATGCCCGGATGGGTGTTGTGCCAGCAATGCTCAGCGAAATCTTGGATTGGCCGCAACTTACTTTTGCAAACCGTGTGAGTGTTTCTGGTAGCACAATCGAAATCGATCGTGTCACTGAATCAGGAATCACGACAATGAATGCAGAACTTCCTGCAGTGGTAAGCGTTGTTGAAAAGATCAACGAACCTCGCTACCCAAACTTCAAAGGCATCATGGCCGCAAAGAAGAAAACAGTTGAAGAACTTTCTTGTGCAGACCTCGGTGTCGACAGTGTTGGAGTTACCAATGCTTGGTCTGCAGTGGCTGCAGCAACCACCTTGCCGCCACGTGCTGCTGGAACCAAAATTGTTGATGAATCAGGATCAAGTGTTTCTGCTTTAGTTGATTTCCTTGCAGAGAGGAAGGTCATCTGACATGTCGAACATTGTTGTTTTTATTGATCATCGTGACAACGCACCAACACAGCACAGTCTCGAAGTGGTTGCCCTTGGTGCATCACTCGGTGAAGTGCATGCTGTAGTAGTTGGCAACTCAGATGTTGCAAACGCAGTTGCAACTCATGGTGCAGCTCATGTCTATGTATACGAACCAACTTCTCAAGCAGTTACTGGCGAGGTGGCTGCAATGCAGGATGCAATCGCAACTGCCGCTTCACAAATGGTTTTGGTTCCATCAACTATTACAGGCAAAGAAATTGCTGGACGACTAGCGATCAGACTCAATGCTGGTGTCATCACTGACGCGTCTTCAGTTGATGCATCACGTCAGGCGACACAACATGTTTTCGGTGGCTCAACGATCGTTACATCAAAGGTCAACACCGAATTAGCACTCATCACTGTGCGACCAGGTAGTGCAGAAGTAATGAATGGAACTTCTGGTGCAGTCCAGAACCGAACCGCGACTGACAGTGCGAAGTCAGCAAAGATCTCAGCGACCAAACCTGCAGTCAGTGCAGGTCGTCCAGATCTGACATCAGCTCGCGTTGTTGTTTCAGGTGGTCGTGGACTTGGAGTCGCCGAAGGTTTTGCCATGCTCGAAGAACTAGCGGACGTCTTCGGTGGTGCGGTTGGCGCTTCACGCGCTGCGACAGACGCAGGTTGGATTGATCATTCATTCCAAGTTGGTCAGACTGGCAAAACCGTTGCACCTCAGTTGTATCTCGCGTGTGGAATCAGCGGTGCGATCCAGCATCGAGCCGGTATGCAGACCTCAAAAACAATTGTGGCCATCAATCAGGATGCCGATGCACCTATCTTTGATATTGCCGACTTTGCAATTGTGGGCGACGTCAATGTTGTAGTTCCTGCATTGACTCAGGCTTTAAAAGCGCGTTCCTGAAAATCAGTTCGTAGTATTCGCTCCATGACATACCTTGATCACGCGGCAACAACCCGAGTGTTGCCGCAGGTTATTCAGCGTATGTCCGAGGTGATGGTGCAGACTGGAAACGCTTCAAGTCTGCACAAATCCGGTCGCGAAGCTCGCAAAACTGTTGAGATCGCACGTGAGCAAGTTGCAGATGCATTGCATTGTTTGCCAAGTGAAGTAATTTTCACAGCAGGTGGCACTGAATCAGACAACCTTGCGGTTAAAGGTCTCTACTGGTTGCGTCACAACTCCGATCCTCGTCGAACTCGCATTCTTACGTCGGCAATCGAACATCATGCAGTGCTTGACCCTTTGGTGTGGCTCGATGAATCTGAAGGTGCCGAGGTTGAATGGATCGAAGTTGATTCACTTGGTCGCATTAATCTCGAAGCGTTGAAAGCATCGATTGAAAAAGATCCAGAATCTGTTGCACTTGTTTCTGTGATGTGGGCCAATAATGAGGTTGGAACTATTCAGCCTATTCACGAGATTGTTGAGATTGCGCATCAGTATTCAATTCCAGTTCATTCCGATGCAGTCCAAGTGGTTGGTTGGTTACCGATTGATTTCGCCGCAAGTGGAATTGATGCACTAACTCTTTCGGGCCACAAAATTGGTGGACCGATGGGAGTTGGAGCTTTGTTGCTTCGACGCGAATTCAAGCCGGTGCCGGTATTGCACGGTGGGGGACAGGAACGTGAAGTTCGTTCTGGAACTCTCGCGACACATCTGATTGCTGGACTTGGTATTGCGGTTGAGGATGCAGTCGCTCATCAGGCCGAACGCGCGGAACGAATTACTGCACTTCGCAATTCTTTGATTGAACGAGTTCTGGCGAATGTGCCCGCTGCCCATCTCAATGGAGATCTAGTCAACCGACTTCCAGGAAATGCTCACTTCTCCTTCGAAGGGTGTGAAGGGGATGCGTTGTTGATGTTGCTCGATGCGGCTGGGGTCGAGAGTTCGACTGGATCTGCCTGCACCGCAGGTATTCCGCAGCCATCTCATGTGCTGTTGGCGATGGGTGTCCCGGTCTCAACAGCGGTGGGTTCGTTGAGATTTTCGCTGGGCTCTAGCTCAGTTGAGGCTGATGTGGACGCCCTCATCGACGTGTTACCTGGTGTGGTGGAGCGTGCTCAACGTGCGGGCAAGACTGCGCGTTCTTCATAATTTGCTGAGACAATAAGCCAATGCGCGTTCTTGCAGCTCTTTCAGGTGGTGTCGATTCAGCGGTCGCTGCTGCTCGAGTGGTGGCTGCTGGCCATGA
>JBEBBR010000111.1:0-7575 GCA_041158285.1 Actinomycetota bacterium | reverse complement strand
GGTGACACCATTCACGTTGGCAAAAACTCATTCAAGGTAATTGCAGAACGCGATCCAGCAGCTTTGCCATGGGCAGCTCTTGGTGCCGATGTTGTTATTGAATCCACCGGTCATTTCACCGATGCCGACAAGGCAGCAGGCCACATCAAGGCTGGCGCCAAGAAGGTCATCATTTCTGCACCTGCCAAGGGTGAAGACATCACTATCGTGATGGGTGTCAACCAGGATAAGTACGACGCTGCTTCACACCACATCATCTCTAATGCTTCTTGCACCACCAACTGCCTTGCACCATTCGCAAAGGTTCTTGATGAGAACTTCGGCATCGTCAAAGGCATGATGACAACAATCCACGCGTACACCAACGATCAGGTCATCCTTGACTTCCCACACAAGGATCTCCGCCGTGCACGCGCAGCTGCCATCAACATGATCCCAACTACCACTGGTGCAGCTAAAGCAATCTCACTTGTTTTGCCACAGCTCAAGGGCAAGCTCGACGGTTACGCAATGCGCGTTCCAGTTCCAACCGGTTCTGCAACCGACCTCACCGTGCAGCTTGCACGCGAAGTCACCAAAGAAGAAGTTAACGCTGCGATCAAGGCTGCCGCTGAGGGTCCACTCAAGGGCATCTTGGAATACACCGAAGATCCAATCGTTTCTAGCGACATCGTGACTTCTCCTGCATCAAGCATCTTTGACGCTGGTTTGACCTACGTCAATGGCGATCAGGTCAAGGTTGTTTCTTGGTACGACAACGAATGGGGTTACTCAAACCGCCTCGTTGATCTCGTTGGATTCGTGGGCGCTTCACTGTGACCATTCGCTCTTTGAGCGACCTGGATGTGGCTGGTCGTCGGGTATTGGTTCGCGTTGACTTCAACGTCCCTTTCGAAAAGGGTGTTGAACCTCGCACAATCTCCGACGACGGTCGCATTCGCGCCGCCTTGCCAACCATCAACCGTTTGCTCGATGCCGGTGCTGCTGTTGTCTTGATGGCACACCTAGGTCGCCCAAAGGGTGTTCCAACTCCAGAGTTTTCACTCCAACCCGTTGCTGTGCGTCTTGAAGAACTTCTCGGTCGCCCAGTGACATTTGCTACAGATCTTGTTGGTGATTCTGCGAAGGCTGCGGTCGCCGCAAGTGCACCTGGCTCCGTTGTTTTGCTGGAAAACGTGCGTTTTGATGCACGCGAAACCAGTAAAGATGAAGCTGAGCGCAAAGCATTAGCTGCTGAACTCGCTGCATTCGCTGACTTCTTTGTCAGTGATGGTTTCGGTGTAGTTCACCGTGAACAAGCATCTGTTACCGATGTTGCACGTTTACTTCCACATGCTGCTGGTTTGCTCGTTGAAGTTGAAACTAAAGTTTTCCGCAAAGTACTTGATGCTCCAGATCGTCCCTACACAGTGATTTTGGGTGGCTCGAAAGTTTCTGACAAACTCGGTGTGATCTCACATTTGCTCACCAAAGTTGATACTTTGATTATTGGTGGCGGAATGTGTTTCACATTCTTGGCAGCTCGCGGATACTCCGTCGGTAATTCACTTCTTGAGACCGATCAAATTGAAACTGTTAAAGGTTTCATCAATGATGCCGAAGCTCGTGGAGTGAAGTTGCTACTTCCTTCCGACATTGTGGTTGCTGATGCTTTTGCAGCTGATGCCAAGACTCAGATTGTTGCTGCTGATGCAATTCCTGATGGTTGGCTTGGTCTCGACATTGGACCACAAGCGATTGCTGAATTCACGGCTGCGATCAAGGGCTCAAAAACAGTAGTTTGGAATGGCCCTATGGGTGTATTCGAAATGGCAGCTTTTGAAGCTGGTACCAAACACATCGCTCAGGCGATCACCGAAGTTGATGGCACCACAGTTGTTGGTGGTGGCGATAGCGCTGCTGCTGTACGCGTACTAGGTATCAACGAATCAGGCTTTACTCATATCTCCACCGGTGGTGGCGCTTCCCTCGAATTCCTCGAAGGAAAAACCCTTCCTGGTATTGCAGTCCTGGAGGACTAATGACTTCACGTAAGCCATTGATGGCTGGTAACTGGAAAATGAACCTCAACCACATTGAGGCCATTGCGTTGACGCAGAAGCTTGCATTCTCACTGTCACCAGAAGATTTTGACGCTGTTGATGTTGCGGTGATTCCACCGTTTACTGACATCCGCAGTGTGGAATCTTTGGTCCACGGTGATGGATTGCGTATCCAATACGGTTCACAAGACATCAGTTCACATGACTCAGGTGCTTACACCGGTGAAGTCAGTGGATCGATGTTGTCCAAACTTGGCTGCACCTATGCAGTCGTTGGTCACAGTGAGCGCCGTCAGTACCACCATGAGACTGATGCCATTGTGAACGCAAAGACTCAAGCTGCAATTCGCCACCAGATCACACCTGTCGTTTGTGTTGGTGAACCACTTGAGGTTCGTAAAGCAGGGGAGCAGGTCAACTACACCCTGGATCAGGTTGCAGGTTCGCTCGCAGAACTCAGCGCCGAACAGGTCGCAGCCCTGGTTATCGCCTACGAACCAGTCTGGGCAATCGGCACCGGCGAGGTCGCAACTCCTGAGGATGCTCAAGAGGTCTGTGGCGCAATCCGTGGCTGGGTAGCCGAGAATCACGGTCAGACGGCTGCTGAGAAGGTTCGCGTTCTCTACGGTGGCTCAGTCAAGGCTTCCAACATCGCATCCATCATGGTCAAACCTGACGTGGACGGTGCGCTCATTGGTGGAGCTAGCCTCGATGTGGATGAATTCGTAGCGATTGCTCGCTTCCGACTTCACCCAACCGTTGACTGACAGTCTGGCTGGTAGAATAGAGCCGTGGAACTATTTCTTGAGATCTTTTTGATCATTGTCAGCGTCCTGCTCACCATCTTGGTGTTGCTACACCGAGGTCGCGGTGGCGGTCTTTCGGACATGTTCGGTGGTGGCGTTTCGTCATCAGTCGGCGGTTCAAGCGTCGCAGAACGTAACCTCAACCGCTTAACGTTGGCACTTGCTGCCATCTGGGTAGCTTTGATCATCGCTTTGAGCCTTTTGCTCAAGGCTGCCTAAGCACCTAGTCGTTAGGACATATCAAACATGGCAAGTGGAAGTGCAATTCGCGGAAGTCGCGTAGGAGCTGGACCGCTCGGTGAATCCGAACGCGGTCAGTCCGTACCGAAAATCCGAGTTTCTTACTGGTGTGCAGATGGACATGAGTCCAAAGTTGCATTCGCCCAAGAAGTCGAGACTTACCCAGATATGTGGGACTGCCCTAAGTGCGGTCTCCCTGCTGGTCAGGATCAACACAATCCACCACGTGCGCCAAAGAATGAGCCGTACAAGACTCACTTGGCGTATGTAAAAGAACGACGTAGCGATGACGAAGGTGCTGCAATTTTGCAGGAATCCCTCGACAAACTTCGCGAAGAACTCGGCGGATAATTTTCTTGCTTTACACGTAAGGCCCCTCGACCATACGGTCAAGGGGCCTTACGTTTATGTCTAGCTAGATTCGATCCTTAACTGCAGCGACTACTGCAGCAACAGTGACACCACATTCTTCGAACAGAATCTTTGGATCTGCTGAAGCGCCGAAGCGATCAATGCCAATGACCGCACCGTCGCGACCGGTGTACTTGTACCAACCCGCGGTTGCACCTGCTTCTACTGCAATTGCAGGAATGGCTGCATCAATAACTGAAGAACGGTAACTCTCTGATTGAGCATCGAACCATTCGGTACATGGCATCGAAACAACGCGGACCGAAATGCCATCTGCATTCAAAGCTGCTTGAGCTTGCATTGCTAGATCAACTTCAGAACCAGTTGCGATGATGGTTGCTTGTGGTGAAGCGGCGTCACTCACGATGTAGCCGCCCTTGCCGACCTGTGCTGCAGCGACTTCAGCGGATGCATGCACCACCAAATCTTGGCGACTGAGTACGAGACCGGCAGGCTTTGCTGATTTCAAGATTTCCAACCACGCTGCTGCAGTTTCGTTGGCATCTGCAGGTCGAACAACTGCGAGATCAGGCATAAGTCGAAGTGAAGCCAAATGTTCAATCGGTTGGTGGGTTGGACCATCTTCGCCAAGGCCGATGGAATCGTGAGTCCAGACGAAGGTGGATGGCAACCCCATGAGTGCAGCTAGACGAACCGCTCCGCGCATGTAGTCGCTGAACACCAGGAAGGTGCCGCCGTACGAACGAAGACCGTAGAGAGTCATCCCGTTCATGATTGCGCCCATAGCGTGTTCACGGATACCGAAGTGGATATTGCGACCATTCCAATTATCGTGGCTCACACTTCCGCCGTGTTCGATCAGAGTGCCATTGCTTTCTGAAAGGTCTGCAGAGCCACCCCATAGTTGAGGAATAACGGGAACAAGCGCATTCAAGACACTTCCGCCAGCTTTTCTGGTGGCAACTTTTGAACCAAGATCCCATTTCGGAAGTGCGGCTTGCGCAGCTTTGAGATCCACGTGCTGTGTGATTGCCTGGTAACGAGAATGGGCTGCGGCATCTTTGCTTGACCAGGTCGCAAAGTCTGCATTCCATGCAGATTCGAGTTCGGCACCGCGGTCTGCAACTTTGCGAGCATGAGCCAAAGCAGCTTCATCAATGAAGAAATCAACGGTTGGATCAATGCCCAACAACTCTTTAGTTGCTTCAATTTCAGCAGCGCCAAGTGCAGAGCCATGAGACTTAGCAGTGTTCTTAAGTTTCGGAGCCGGCCAAGCGATGGTGGTTTGCATGCGAATCAAAGTTGGAGCATCGGTTGATTGCTTTCCTGCGATGAGTGCCGCATCGAGTGCTGCCACATCGATATCGCCATCGGCAAGTTTGTTGACTTCAATAACGTTCCAACCGTAAGAGCGGTAACGGGCAGAAACATCTTCGGTGAAGGAAAGATTTGTTTCACCATCAATGGAAATGTTGTTGTCGTCGTAGATCAAGACGAGGTTGTTGAGTTTGAGGTGTCCAGCCATCGATGATGCTTCAGCGCTCACACCTTCTTGCAAACAACCATCACCAGCTAAAACATAAATGGTCGGGGAGAGGAGATCGCCAGCAGCTGCGCTATCTGTGTGTGCGTTGATGTGCTGTGCGGCCATCGCCAAACCCACCGCATTTGCAACACCCTGACCCAATGGGCCGGTAGTGGTTTCGACACCTGGAGTGTGACCAAACTCAGGGTGACCAGGAGTCTGGCTGCCGGCAGTTCGAAACGCCTTAATGTCATCCAGAGTAAGTGGGTAACCGCTCAAGAAAAGTTGTAGGTACAGCGTCAAACTGCTGTGTCCGATGGAGAGTACGAAACGATCTCGGCCAGCCCACTGCGGGTTGTGTGGGTTGTGGCGCAGATGGCGTTGAAAAAGGAGATAGGCAGCCGGCGCCAAGGACATTGCGGTGCCTGGGTGGCCATTGCCCACCTTCTGTACGGCATCTGCGGCCAAAGCGCGAGTCATCGCAACTGCTTTGGAATCTAGTTCTGTCCAAGTGAAATTGGTCACTGACATACCTTTCGAGTGGTTTGTGCAGCGCTGCTGTGAGGCGCGCTTGCCCTAACTGTCAGAGCCTAACTTCTGCACAAGTGTTCATTACAGAGGCACAACCTCTATCCTTCAACCTTACGAAAATATGTCAGAAAGCTTGAGTGTGAATCTTCAAACATCAGCCCCAGCAACTCCACGAGCCACGTGGAGAGACTATGTAGGGCTCACCAAACCTCGAATCATTGAGCTCCTGCTCGTCACCACGATTCCGACCATGATGTTTGCCGCTTCTGGCTGGCCTGATCTCGCTACTGCAATTGCAACATTGGTTGGTGGAACTTTGGCAGCCGCTGGCGCCAACGTCCTCAATTGCTACATTGATGCAGATATCGACGCATTGATGCCTCGAACCGCACATCGCGCAACCGTTACTGGCGCTATTTCCACTCGAGCCACCGTGATGTTCGGGCTAATTCTTAGTTTGCTCTCAACTCTCGTTCTTGGAACATTCACTAATTCACTTGCAGCGTCATTCGCCGCGCTAGCGATCATTTTCTATGTAGGTGTCTACTCACTTTTGCTCAAGCGACGTACAGCCCAAAACATTGTGTGGGGTGGAATCGCTGGTTGTTTCCCAGTAATCATTGGTTGGACCGCTGTCACTGGTTCGATCTCATGGGAACCGCTCGTGCTTTTTGTTGTGGTGTTTCTCTGGACTCCACCGCATTATTGGCCACTTGCAATCAAGTATCGTGATGAATATTCGGCCGCGGCCGTTCCGATGTTGCCAGTAGTCGCTGCTGACACAGTCGTTGCTAAACAAATTGTGCTGTACAGCTGGGCGATGGTTATTTCTTCGCTTGCGCTAATTCCTGCAACCGGTGTTGTGTACTGGACTTCAGCAGGTCTCTCTGGTGCATGGTTCTTGTACCAAGCACATCATCTGCAGGCAGTTATTCGTCGTGGAGTCGAAGCTGGAAAACCAGCAATGCGGCTGTTCCACGGATCGATTAGTTACCTGTCGATACTTTTTCTTGCTGTGGGGATCGACTCACTTCTGAGCTAAACATCACTGTGCTAATCCACAGCAAAGTTGCTCCTAAAACATGCAAGATCACAAGCAATTCAGGCAAACCGTTGAAGTGTTGGTAGTAGCCAATCGCGCCTTGCGAGAGTGTCACGACTGTTACCCACGTGAGCCATTTCTTTGTGGACGATGGAAGCCATTCAATTGCAGCCAATACCCATGCGCTCGTAATCAATCCGATTAATAGCCACACCGCATCCGCGTGTATCCAGGCAACAATACGAGGATCAAAGTCGAATCGTGAAGCTGCATTTTCGTCACCTGAATGTGGACCAGTCCCAGTGACGACCGTTCCCAATGTGATGACAGTCAACGTTGTGACGAGGAAGATGTTTGCGAGAACTTTATGAAGTTGTGAATTTCCACGATGGGGCGTCTCAGTGAAAGAGAACCACAGACGGATGCATCCAGCGACTAAGCCGATCGACAACAAGAAGTGCGACATGACGATCAATGGATGTAAACCTGTTAAAACAGTGATGCCGCCAAGAATCGCTTGTGCAAATGTCCCAGCGAGGGGGAGCAGTCCCCAAAGACGAGTCTGTAAGTCTGATGACTTCTTGAACACAGCAACTGCAACTGCAACTGCAACAACACCCAAAACACCGGTAAGAGTTCTATTTCCAAATTCGACGTATTTGGTCCATGTTTCAGTTTGTTCGTCTGTCGGAACGATCGAACCACTCACACACTCTGGCCATGTGGGGCATCCCAATCCACTACCTGTCACTCGGACAATCGCGCCTGTGACGATGATCCCTGATTGAACGACGATGTTGAGGATCAGTAAGCGTTTGAACCATGTCATAGCCGCAAGATTACCTTTCAGAAGAAGGTTATACCCAGGAGAAGTTGCGTTTAGCGATGATGAAACCGATCACACTCCACCCGGCAAGAATCAGCATCCCGGGTAGTGGTTGAGAACAGGCATGAAGCGCGGCAGCGAGTGGATTTAGTGCGTTGAAAAACAGTGAATCATTATCTTTCAACGCGAAG
>JBEBBR010000110.1:0-8444 GCA_041158285.1 Actinomycetota bacterium | reverse complement strand
GGTACTCAGAGTCAAAACCTAGGGACCGATACATATCGATAGCCCCAGAATTGGAGCCTCGAACGCCAAGCCCCACCGATTGTGCTCCTCGATTGAAGTGCTCCTGCAGTCCAAGCATCGTGACGACGCTGCCCCAGCCTTGACGTCGGTGGTCGATGCCAACTGCGACAGATGCAACGATCTTGGTGCCACTACCCCAGGTGGTGCCAGCACATACTGCCGCGATTTCTGAATTGCCATCGCGAGCAACTATCCAGAAATCAATTTCAGGATCTCCCGGCAATGCGGATGAATCAGGAGCATTGAGTTGAAGGAAACGCGCAATCTCTTGGTCTATTTCATTGGGTCGAACGACGTAACAGTCTGGCGGCAGTGCAACATGTGGTCGAGCATTCTTGCGAACCATGTAAAACCAATCACGTGATTTTTCAGGTTTGATCTGCTCTGCCAATGAGTAAGGAACATTTGCCGACGCCGCGGGGGTTCCTTGAGTACTCGCTTCGGTCAAAATCCGAACGTAGTCGAGCGGTGAACATTCGCCACCAATCAGTAATCGATACCCATCACCTGTATTGAGTAAAACAGCTGAACCATTACTTAGTCGCCAACCTTGAACGAAATTTTCATCTTGGCTACAGGCCACCATATATTCAGATGCGAATGGGGCAAGTTCAACCCATGAATTAATTAGCTCCATACATCACCACGGCAAAGGTGTGGTGACAAGAATGGCAACACCCAACATCATCATGACGCAGCCACCAACAACTCGAAGTGTGACGAGTCGAGTTGGATGTGCGCTCAACCAGTCTCGAGCTGTTCCAGCTATGACTCCCCACATGCCATCGAAGATGAAAGCAAGTCCACTAAAAATTGCACCGAGTGTTAAGAGCTGCAGCGTCACAGAACCGAAATCCTGATCAACAAATTGCGGCAGTACTGCTGCAAAGAAAACAATCGCCTTTGGATTGAGCACTCCAACCAAAAAACCTTGTCGAAGGGTGACCAGACCTCGAGGTTGACCACCCGTTGTGTCGGTCATATCAGCGGCCGCAATGACTCGATGACGGATGGCATCGATTCCCATCCACACCAGATAGAAACCGCCTGCCCATTGCACTGACGAATAGAGCAGATCTGAAGATTGCAGAATCGGGCCAAGTCCGACGGCCACGCCTGCAGACAAAACCAACATGCCTAACGCATTGCCGGCCACAGTCATAATGGCAATGGTGCGTCCCCATGCGATCGCGCGAGCAATGGTGAAAAGCACGCTTGGGCCAGGCGCCAAAATGATGAGGACCGAGGCGACGATGTAGGGAACGAGGTGTTCGGGTGAGATCACTGTGCACCGACTCGTGCTGCAAAATGCATACCCCTAGGGGTATACTGAGAATGTGCAATCACAGGGTTACGCCAAACTGATGAAGAGCTTTTCCAGCTGGTCAAGTTCTGCGGGATTGGTGCCATCTCCTGTGACACATTGGCGCAGGCCACCGGCAACCAGTCGGAATCCAGCCTTGTCAATGGCGCGACTCACTGCAGAAAGTTGCATCACAACATCTTGGCATTCGCGGCCCTCTTCGAGCATGCGAATGACTCCTCCGAGCTGTCCTTCGGCGCGGCGAAGTCGCTTGATGACCTGGTCTGTGGTGATGTCGTCGAGTTCCATGGCGGGACCTACTTTCTTCTGCCGCAATCGTACCCCCAGGGGTACTCAAAACTGTTACCAAAGGAAGAGTTATGACATCTGAATCCGTACGTAAAGTCGTCATCATCGGTGGAGTCGCTGGCGGTATGTCTGCAGCAACCCGAATGCGACGCCTCGACGAAGATGCTCAGATCACCGTCATTGAGCGAAGTGGATATGTGTCATACGCAAATTGCGGATTGCCTTACTTTCTCGGCGGTGTGATTGATGAACGTCAATCACTACTCCTCCAAACTCCAGCGTCATTGCACGAACGGTTCCGTCTCGATGTTCGCGTTTCGCATGAAGTCGTTGCCATTGATCGCGTTGCCAAAACGGTTCGTATCAAAGATCTCACTACCGGCGCAGAATCTGACATCGAGTACGACCAACTCATCTTGAGCCCAGGCGCCTCACCTGTCATTCCGCCAATACCTGGCGTTGAGCGCTGTCACACACTTCGCACTGTTGAAGATGTGGACCGACTTCTTCAAGCGGTCAATCTCAAACCTCGTCATGCAACAGTGATTGGTGGCGGATTCATTGGACTTGAAACTGCAGAAAATCTCAGCGAACGCGATATTTCAGTGAGTCTGATCGAAGCTTCACCACAAGTACTTGCACCTTTGGATATCGAAATGGCGATTCCAGTACAGGATGAACTTCTTAAACACAATATCGATGTTCGTGTGAATGTTTCGGTCACAGGTTTTACTCCTGAAACTGTTGAACTTTCTGATGGTTCAATCATCGAATCCGATCTTGTGATCCTCGCTATTGGTGTGCGTCCTGAAATCGCACTTGCTCAATCATGCGGTCTCGAAATCGGTGAACGAAATGGAATCAAGACAAACGAGTTCCATCAAACGTCTGATCCATCGATTTATGCCATTGGTGATGCTGCCGAAAAACATGATGCACTCGATGGTTCTGCAACCTTGATTCCACTTGCTAACTTGGCCAACCGTCATGGCCGCGTGGTTGCGGATCACATTTCCGGTAAGAAATTGCGTCAAGCCGATTCGATTGGAACTGCGATTCTCAAAGTTTTCGATCTCACTGTTGCTGCAACTGGTTGGAATGAACGCCGTCTCAAAGCTGCAGGTCGACCATACGTTGCGATTCACACACACCCTGGCTCGCATGCGGGCTATTACCCAGGCGCTGAACAAATGCGTATCAAACTTTTGATTGAACCAAAGGCTGGGCAGATTCTTGGAGCCCAGGCTGTTGGTGCTGAAGGTGTCGACAAGCGCATCGATGTGATCGCAACCGCCATGCGCGGTGGAATCACCGCACCAGAATTGGCTGATCTCGAACTTGCTTATGCGCCACCATTTGGATCGGCTAAGGATCCTGTCAACATGTTGGGTTACATCGCAGAGAATGTTCTCTCTGGAATGTCACCGACTGTGCAATGGTCCGAGGTTGAGGAATTGGTTAAAGCTGGCACGCAACTGATTGATGTACGGACCGCTGCTGAATTCGAAGCTGGTCACATCCCACACGCAATCAATATTCCAGTTGATTCTTTGCGTGACAATCTTTCCAAGATCAACAAAGGCAAAGTGATTGTGAATTGTCAGGTCGGTCAGCGTGGACACATTGCCACAGTGTTGATGCGTGAAAATGGAATTGACGCCTATAACCTTGATGGCGGATACCGCACATGGAGCACATCCCCCGCAGGTCGTTAGTTCGCTGATTGCCATGGCCACACTTGTCTAGAGTGCGGCCATGGCAATTTTGGTTGATAACCCGCACTGGCCTCGTTGGGACCGTATGTGGTGTCACCTTGTGAGCGACACGTCACTTGAAGAATTACATGAATTCGCAGCTCTTCTTGGAATTCCAGAACGCGGTTTTGGTGGAGATCATTACGACCTACCTGAAGAGTTTCGTCAAAAAGCCATTGATCTTGGAGCGATTCCCACAAGTTCACAGGACATTGTCAGAGCACTAAAAGCAGCTGGACTACGTAAACACGTAAAGCATCAGCCGTAAAGACTATTTCTTAATCTCTTTACGCAATTTGTTTTCGACAACAAACGACATGAATGGCACAGTGCCCGCCAATTCGATGAGGAACAAACGTGTGAGTGACCACTTGGCGCGCAGTCCAAGATCTAGTGTCACCAAGAAATACACGATGTACAACCAACCGTGAGCCATCCAGGCGTATGAAGTCCAGGTGCCCGTTCCACCGAACACATAACGGTACGGAATGGCGACAACAGTTAAAAAGGCCAAGACCACACCTGTAATGATCGCTAATACGCGGTAACGCCCAAAGGCAACGAGAACGTCTGGGGTCACTTCAGATGAGGAGTTTGATGTCATGGTCTAAGTCTGCCTTACTTCCCTGATATGCGTTCAGTCGGTCGATGGGCCTTGAGCTACACGAATTTCATCGCGCACAAATCTAAACCAAATAAACACAGCGAATGCCGCGAAAATCCACCACTGCCATGCGTAGAAGAGATTACGAATTTCAATTCCCACTGGCGGCAAAACCAAAGCTTCACCAGAGACTCGGGTGAGACCTGCAAGCCGAGCAACATCTGTTTCGGCTTCAATTGCCGTCATCACCACATATCCGTCACGGACATCTGATTGCCAGCGAATAACGAGATCGTCAGTGTTCAGATACTCAACAACATGCATATTTTCTGGTTGATAAATTGGTGAAAGTTGCGCAGTGTCTTGTGCAGGCTGGATACGCCCAGAAATTTTGACGGAAAAAGGTTCAGTGATCTCCTGCGATTTCTCCAGTGGGTGTTCACCAATCACGACTGCGACGAGTGTCTCATCAGAAAGCTTTAGTGGACAGATCAACCACGGAGAAGTTTTTGAATCAAGTGTGACCAATAGGTAATTGCCACAATCGAGTTCGCCCTCGAAGGAGACGAGTTGGCCATAATTTTGTTCACCAACATATTCGCCCAAAGTCGAAACAGAGGTGAGGGAAGTTGCGGATGCCTGTAACACTTGCTGAGAAATATCGTTGCGATGCGCGACCGAGTACTGCCACACTCCGAGGCCTGCAGTCGCGATCAAAGCGAAAACCATAAAGAGGGACACTGCAACTATCCGACTCCAGTTTTGCCTTGTCATAGGTTTATTTTTCTTCGCGAGGTGCGTCAATCTTCTTGAGATGACCATTCATGCTGCGCCACAGGAAGTAGACAGCAACTGCCATACCCACGAAAAATAGACCACCGATAGTTCCTGGACTGACTAATGCTGGATCTGGAATATCGGTTCGCATTGGTGTTGGGGTCTCTTCAAAAACAAAGTTCATGAGCTTAAGCATTTCGATCACTTTCTAGATAGTCCACAATTCCTGCGAACAGGTCTGATTCTGGCACCTCGGCCTCGAACGCGCTCCATGCGAGTTCAAAATCCTCGGTCGGCCACACTTCCCGTTCAATATCGCGAGGCACAGCAAACCATGCACCATCTGGATCTACTTGTGTCGCATGGGCGCGAAGTGCAGCATCGCGATGTTCGAAATAGTCAGAGCACGCAATTCGAGTGGTCACTCGAGCAAACACATCGTTGTCCTCATCCCACCCATCAAGCCAATCCACATAAGGAGACGGAAGGCCTCGCGAAATCATTTCACTGTGAATAGTCTCAACCCGTTTACGACTAAAGGTGTGGTGGTAGTAAATCTTCAAAACTTGCCACGCGCCTACAGATGCCTTCGCGGCATCGGCAACGGCAGCCATAGTGATTTCATGAGTTCGAATGTGATCCGGATGTGGATAGCCACCATTTTCGTCATACGTTGTCACAACATGCGGTTTAAAATTCAGAATCACTTCGGTCAACGCGGGCGTAACTTCCGCTAAATCCAAGGCTGCAAAACATCCAACTGGCAAGGGCGGCAATGGATCACCTTCTGGCAATCCAGAATCTTCAAAACCTAGCCACTGATGAGAAATTCCTAAAACTTCAGCCGCCTTCGCCATCTCTCGACGACGCACATCGCCCATCTCCGATTCGGCAACTGGTGGGTGGGAAAGATTCAAGACACTTCCTCGCTCGCCACCTGTGCATGAGACGACAAGAACTTCAACTCCCTTATCTACATAGAGTCGAGTACTTGCCGCCCCTTTACTGGACTCATCATCAGGATGCGCATGAACAGCGAGAAGACGCAATGGTGAAGTCATATGGCTAGTCTTCCAACCTGTAATCTGGACTTATTCAGGGAGGTGCCACTTGGGAATCACACGCAACAAGGTCCCACCTCACCTGTATGACCGATACGGGATTCGTCCCCGCCGAACCTTTTTGATCTCAACCCTCGCTGGACTTGGCCTCACTATCGCTGGTGGCTTGCTCTGGTTTGTCGGATCATCGTTGAGTTCGGGTGGCGACATTGCATTAATCCAGTGGAATGAAGTCGGGATCAACCAAGTGCAGGTGCGCTGGTCGGTTCACCGAGCTGACAACCAGCCAGTTACCTGTGTTATCCGCGTTCAAGATCGTGACCGCTTCGATGTCGGGTATGCAGTGGGTCGCGTGCGTGACACCCAAAACCGCCCTGATCTCACAGTCACCATCGCTACTCGGGGCGAGATTTATGCCGTTGATACGCCTGCATGTGTCGTCGGAGACGGTTCGAGCTTGGTGGGATCCCACTTCCGGCCTGGCCTACTGCCACCTGCGCAGAGCGATGGACTTGCAGCCCCCTGGCAGCCCCTCACAGGGTGGCTCAACTAAAGATCCTTGCTACCGTAGCCACCTCATGCCGAACCTGTGGTTCAAAGGCATATCCCAAGGAGAACTAAGGGCTGAACACATTACCTGGCTGACTCAAGCCGGCTACGACCGTCTCGCTTTGGAGTTGGCCGAACGTGAAGGCGTTATCCGCCAAGACATCGTCAACAAAATTGCTCTAGCTCGCGAAGAGGGTGACCTCAAAGAAAACGGTGGCTACCACGCCGCCCGCGAAGAGCAAGGTAAAAACGAAGGTCGCATTCAGCACTTGCAGATGTTGCTCGAAAACGCACGCGTTGGCTCACCTGATGTGCCAGATGGCGAAGCGCACATCGGTCGTCTCGTCACTGTCGAATTCGCTCCTGGCGAAAATGAGACCTACCTCATTGGCGCACCAGAAGAAAGTGGTCTGACAGAACACGATGTGCTTTCTCCAACCTCTCCATTAGGTGATGCTTTAGTGGGTCATCGCATTGGAGACGAAGTGAGCTACGTATTACCTAATGGACGAAGCATCACTGTCGTTTTGGTTGATGTGCAGATCCCATAATTAATGAGTAACACTCCTTTAAGTTTTGTTCGCAATCGCATTCCACTCCTTCGTGAACTTCCTATCGAAGTAACCGCACTGAGTGCCATCGCATTTTGTGTGGCGCTGGGTTTTGGAATTGTTGCTCCCGTCATTCCCGCGTTTGCACGTGAATTCGACGTAACCGCATTCGAAGCAAGTGCGGTGGTGTCAGTCTTCGCGGGTATGCGCTTGATCTCTGCACCACCTGCGGCGAAGCTTTTGGATTACTTTGGTGAACGTCTCGTTCTCTCCATCGGTCTGCTTATCGTCGCGGTCAGTAGCGCACTCGCTGGACTTTCTCAGACTTACATTCAACTTGTCGTGTTACGCGGAGTTGGCGGATTCGGAAGCACGATGTTTACGGTCGCATCGATGGCTCTTTTGCTACGCGTTGTTGATGCCACCCAACGCGGTCGCGCATCGAGTGCATGGTCTGGCGGATTTCTCGTCGGTGGACTTGCTGGACCAGCAGTTGGTGGAATTTTCGCGGGCATCTCACTGCGAGCACCATTCTTTGTGTATGCAACAACTTTGCTTGCAGCAGCTTTTGTGTCGTGGAGCAGTTTGAAGCATGCACATCTCATTGATGGTCCACAGAAAATTGATGAACCAAAAACCACTGGGGCTTTTGCTAAATTGCTCATTGCACTAAAACAACGTGCATACATCGCATGTGTCTCAGTGAATCTGAGCAATGGTTTTGTTCGTTTTGGTTTGCTTAATGCGCTGGCTCCACTTTTTGTTGTCGAGGCGCTACACGAAAGTGTTTCGATGGCGAGTACGGGATTTTTGTTGAGCGCCATTGGTCAAGCAGCGCTTTTGTCGCGTGCAGGTACGTGGACAGACACATGGGGACGTAAACCAGTTCTTTTGTTGGGAATTTCGCTAAGCGCTGTGGCAATGATCGTCATGGCGATCATCGAAACAACTCCCGCGTATCTCTGTGCGATGTTCTTGCTCGGTCTCGGTGGAGCATTTCTTTCTTCGGCTCCCGCAGCCGTTCTCGGTGATGTCACTGGCGGTCATCCGCGCGGACCAGTTGTGGCGACATATCAAATGTCTTCTGACTTTGGTGCAATCTTTGGTCCGCTGCTTGGCGGCTACCTGCTAGATCAAACTGGATTTTTTGATACACCGCTTTTGGCTGGTGCGACGCTACTTTTGATTGTCTTGCTGCTGGTGATAAGAATGCCTGAAACTCTCGAGAAAAAGTTCATCGAGAAATAGTTCTTCAACTCACATAGGCTTAGAAGTATGAGTTCACTGCAAACTATCTACCTTGGTATGGGCTGCTTCTGGGGAGTCGAGAAAAAGTATTGGCAGCTCCCAGGTGTCATCGAAACCTCTGTGGGTTACCAAGGTGGAACTACAACCGCTCCCACTTATCAAGAGGTATGCACTGGAGCTACCGGTCATGCAGAAATGGTCAAAGTAGTTTTTGATGCTGATGTTGTT
>JBEBBR010000109.1:0-3365 GCA_041158285.1 Actinomycetota bacterium | reverse complement strand
AAGATGTATTGCTCATCACTGATGGTCGTTTCTCTGGTGGCACAACCGGCCTTTGTGTTGGCCACGTTTCGCCAGAAGCACTTGATGGTGGCACTATCGGGTTGGTCAACAATGGTGATCGGGTTCGAATCGACATCCCAAATCGCACCCTCGACCTTCTTGTCGACGATGCCGAACTCCAAAAGCGTCGTGAGACCTGGCAGCCTGTTCCACACAAGTACCAAACTGGCGTTTTGAGTAAGTACGCCAAGTTGGTTGGTTCCGCATCTAAAGGTGCGGTCTGCGACTAGAAATACTGTTAAAAGTGCGTCTCTTTCATCGATCGAGGCGCACTTTTGTTTTGGGTGGAATAGTCCCGCAAGTCGAGTCTCGAAAATCCTGCACTCAATTTCTCCAAACGTTACAGGTTTTTGCCTACCAATTTTCACCCATCTAACTCACATTTCGTTCATACTTCGAGCGGTTTTCAGGTTTCGAGGAAGGTGCGAGTATGAAAATGTGGATTAAGGCTTCACTCATTGCCATACAGGGGTTGGCAATGGTTTTGGTTTCTATCCCTGCTGCAAGTGCCTCAACCAGTTTTGGTCCCTGCGGTTACGACAAATATTGTTTTTATCAACATGCCTCGTACAACTCGTGGAATGGTTCGTCGTACACAAACCCAGGATGGGTTTTGTCGTACTCACCGAGCATCTCGAGTGGAATCTTTAGTGATCCACCCAACTCAACTATCAACGCTCTCGACCAGCTGAGTTCCATCATCAACAATACGAATTATCGCTTGTGCATATACAACAACAATGCGATCGCGATTCAAGTACCAGCCGAATCTGCCAAGAACTGGTTGGCATCTGGTTATAACGATGCTGCCGATGCGTGGCGGCTTCGAATCACTGGCGCTACTACCTGCGCAAGCACTATTTAAGACGAACTCTTAATCGGGGGAAATGGTGAAAAATGAACATCTGCACTAGACAACGCTTATGCATTCCATCAAGGACGAAAGCTGGTTTGCGACTTTATTCGAGTCGCACCGAGTCCTTGTTATCCAATTTGTTTCGCGCAGACTTACCTATGACGATGACATTCGAGATGTTGTCTCCGAAGTCTTCGCAACCGCATGGGAGCAAAGAGAGTCACTTCCATATCCACCGAAACCGTTTCTGCTCATGATCGCCAGAAAATTGTGTCAAAAACACAATGACCAAAAAACTTTTAGTGGGCTAAGCGCAGTTTCACATCTACACACAGTTGATCCCACAATTGAGGCTGTAGAAAATCAAGCCATCGATGCATCGATTGTTGCTGATGCAGCGCGCAATGTGTTGGAAATGTTGAGCGATGCCGATGCAGAAATTCTCAAACTTGCAGCGTGGGATGGATTGGACCCTTCCGAAATTGCTGTGGTCTATGGCATCACCTCGACCGCAGCGCGAGTTAGATTGCATCGCGCAAAAACCCGAGCCGAAAAAATTCTCAGCGAACGGTTCCCAGATTTAACTGAAGAAAGAATCGATTTAGCCCGGGCAAAGCCAGTGAGGAAGGTGTTCAATGGACGTTCTTGAATTCATTGCGACTGCAGATCCGATGCGCACCAAGCAACCTATCGAGCTACAGCTGCACGATATTGATTTGCAGACTTCACGCGAGTTCGAAGTCTTTGACTTCCCAACGACTCGAACGTTTGATGTGCGTCGTGCGATTTCGATCGCCGCTGCAATCGTCGTGATTGCAAGCCTGGGAATATTCCTTCCAAAGAATTTTGGCCCAACCACGTATGACTGGAATTCGCCTGCGATTTCTCCGGCAGCAGCCACCGTCAATCTTGCGCAGCTGTATGCCCAAGAAACCCGGATCAAGCCTGGTGAAACTCTGTGGGTGGTTCAGCGAAATTCACAATTCAACACTGACGGAACGCTCAAGCAACTCAATGTCACTAAATCTTGGCTTGCTACAAATTGGGCATCTGTGTCCTACTTGAAAGCTTTGGTCATTGATGGAGTTGAAGTCCCAGCGGCCAAGCAGTTGTGGACTGAAACTTCACGGATGTCAGGTAGCACACCTGAAGATTTGAACGATTACACAATTGGTTATTCACCAGTGTGGGAACGAACAGTTCCGTATGAAAACGCTCAAGCTATGTATCGAACTTTGGTTGAGCAGTCGAAGACCTTCAACCCATCGTGGCAGTCGGGTAGTGACTGGATTGCAGCAGCGCTGGAATCGTTAATCGTCTCCGAGACTGCGGCACCTGCTCAACGAGTTGTGGCGATTTCCGTTCTCAACGCACTCATCGACGAAGGTGTGGAAGCGCACAAGTGGGTTGCAACCTCGAGTGGCGAGCGGATGTTGTGGTCTCGAACCATGTCATCGAACACAGAATCAGAAGTCCAGATCATCGACCCATTGCTGCCAGGCATTGCGATGGCAGTGACATACCAAATCGATGCGGCAGGCACTAAATCCTTGATCGAGCTTTTCCAGCTCGACGGTTGGGCAGTCGTGGGAGGGCTCGATGTGGAACCTGCAGATTCCGACATCGTGCGGGCATCAGATCTGGATCCGTCCAAACTCTGAGACCGCCATCTCAAGGCGTGACCAGCCTCACTCAGAAATTATTGCTCTCAGGCGATGACAAATCGCCTGAGAGCGGTTACCCTCTGCCTGTGACCACAAATCTTGTAGTAGTTATTTAGCGCGCGGCTTCCGCTCAAGCGTTTACCGCGCGCACCCTCCGAAGCCCACAAGGCCGGGGGGTTTTCTTATGTGCGGCACACGATGACTACGACAGATATAGATACGAAGGATGATTGAGATGACAGAGCAGATCACAGGGGCGCAAAGCCTTGTGCGCTCACTTGAGCATGCAGGTGTAACCGACATGTTTGGTATTCCAGGCGGAGCGATCCTGCCTGCATATGACCCACTCATGGACAGCACTCAAGTACGTCACATTTTGGTCCGCCACGAACAAGGTGCCGGCCACGCAGCCCAGGGTTATGCCTTAGCAAGTGGTCGAGTCGGTGTGTGTATGGCGACTTCAGGACCTGGAGCTACCAACCTCGTCACTCCAATCGCTGATGCCTACATGGACTCTGTGCCGATGGTTGCCATCACAGGTCAGGTCTCATCTTCATTCATCGGAACCGATGCTTTCCAAGAAGCTGACATTCGCGGCATCACAATGCCGATCACCAAGCACAACTACTTGGTGACAGATCCGGCCGAAATCCCACGTGCAATAGCTGAAGCCTTTCATCTTGCATCAACTGGCCGTCCAGGTCCAGTGCTTGTTGATATCGCTAAGGACGCACTTCAGTCGATGACTGATTTCGAGTGGCCAGCAAGTGTTGATCTTCCTGGTT
>JBEBBR010000108.1:0-2752 GCA_041158285.1 Actinomycetota bacterium | reverse complement strand
CGTGTCAAAATCAACAAACACAAGGCCAAATCGCTTTGCGTATCCCTCAGCCCACTCGAAATTATCCAATAAAGACCAAGCGAAGTAGCTGTTGACCGGTGCCCCTGCAGCTATAGCTTCCCCCACCGCTTTGAGATGACTCTGGAAATATTCAGCGCGACGGGTGTCATGAACGACACCGTTTGCATCTGGAGCATCATCAAAGGCCACACCGTTTTCGGTGATTGCAATGTCTTCGATCGAAGGCCAGTCACGGTGAATACGGAGCATGAGGTTTTTGATTCCCTCAGGAGTGATTGGCCAACCCATATCCGTATGTGGAAGTGGTGGAGTTCCATTTGCACGGTGGGGGAATGGGAATGGCCCACCATCGTTAGCTGGCTTATCTTCAGGACGAGGAGTTCCGAGGAATGAATCGCTGTAGTAATTCACACCCAAGAAATCTGTTTCAACCTTGAGTTTGTTTAGATCCAAAGAACCAATGATCCGTTCGAGCCGGTCGCCGTAAAAATCAACTAACTCTTTTGGATACTTACCCGTGGTCATCGCATCGGTCCACCAACGGTTGATGTGCGCATCCATCAAGGTGCCGAGTTCCATCAACTCAGCATTGTTTTCATCATCAACAATGTAGTTGGTCATGTTCAATGCAAGTCCAGTACGAACGTTTGCATTGACAGCACGCATAGCGCGAGTCGCTTCGGCATGTGCAAGAGAAGTGTGATGTGCAGCCGCGAGTGCCGAGTCCAAATTCTTCACACCCGGTGCGTGAACACCACTCATGTAGCCGAGCCAGCTGACACACCATGGTTCGTTGATAGTCACCCAATTGGTTACGCGATCACCGAGTTCTTTGACTGCTGCTGTTGCATAGTCGGTAAACACCGGAACGATTGCTGGATTTGCCCAGCCACCATCGTCTTCAAGTGTTTGCGGCATATCCCAGTGATAGAGGGTTGCAAAGGGTTCGATCCCTGCGTCTAAAAGACTATCGACCAGACGGTTGTAGAAATCAAAACCGCGCTGTTCACGACGAACTCCATCTGGAAACATGCGAGGCCAGGCCATTGAGAATCGGTAACTCTGAACACCCAGGTCTTTCATGATGGCGATGTCTTCTTTGAAACGATTGAAGTGATCGCACGCTTTGTCACCATTGTCGAAATTGGCTACCTTGCCTGGTGTCGCACTGAAGGTGTCCCAAATGCTTTGGCCGCGGCCATCAACATTGGTTGCACCTTCGATTTGATAACTTGAAGTTGCAACACCCCATGTGAAATCTCGAGGGAAATTTTCGATCATCCCTTCACAGCTCCATCCATAACACCGTCAACAAGACGTCGACCAACAAACAAGAAGAGAAGTAACAGCGGTGCAGTAGTCATCAATGCGCCGCCAAGATTGAGTGAGTAATCCAAGGCATAACTACCACGAAGTGCGTTGATGGCAACCTGGGCCGTGAAGTTCTCAGGTGAGTACAAAACAAGGAGTGGCCATAAGTAGTCATTCCATGAAGCAAGGAAGCTAAACAAGCCCAAAACGAAGGCACTTGGTCGCACGATCGGCAGAACTACATTCCAGTAGATACGAAGCACTGATGCACCATCGATACTCGCAGCTTCGAGAAGTTCATTCGGAACCTGAGTATCGATAATCTGTCGCATCCAGAACACACCGAATGCAGTCACCAAAGCTGGAATGATCAAAGCCTTGAGGCTGTCGATCCAGTTTAGGTTAGCCATCAATTGAAACAGCGGAATGATTCCCAACTGACTCGGCAACATCATGGTTCCGACAACGAACAAAATGAGGAATTTGCGACCTTTAAAGTGAAGCTTCGAGAATGCAAAACCTGCAATTGACGAGAAGAAGACCTGAGCTACTGCCACAATTACTGCGACCTTAGCGGTATTGATCAACGCTGTGTTGAAGTCGATTACTGAGTAGACATTGGACACAACTTCCATAAAGCGCGGGCCAGGAATAACCGATGGAGGGGTCTTACCAATTTCATCCGATTCGTTAGATGCAACTACGTACATCCAGTAAAACGGAAATGCCGATAAGAACGCGGCGAGGCTCAAGATGATGTAAGTCAAAGGTGAAACCTTTTTACCTGGAGCAATTCGTTTACCTTTTGGCTTCGGATTGCCTTTTGGCTTCGCGATCGATGGAAGCGTCAAACTCATTTTGAATCCTCACTTGCAATTCGACGTGTCAATGCAAAGTTGATTATGGAAATCAAAATCACGATGAGAGTAATTGCAATACCAATTGCAGCTGCATAACCGAACTTAAATTCAACGAATGCTTGCTCAAAGAGGAACAAAGTCAAAGTTGAGAATTGACGTTCGTCGCCACCGGCGAAATCGCCACCGAGGGTCAGTGGTTCCGCGAAAACTTGGAGACCACCGATTGTTCCGACAATTAAAACGAATGTGATGGTGTTGCGAAGTTGTGGAAGAGTGACATACCTAAATTGCTGCCACTTTGACGCACCATCCAGCGAAGCTGATTCATAGAGTTCGTTCGGAATTGCCAACATCGCTGCAAGGAAAATCAGAGCGTTGTATCCAACCCACCGCCACGTGATCATTGTTGCAATGGCGATATGACTTGGAATTGTTTCCGTTACGAAGTCAATCTTTTCGAGTCCAAGGTAACCACCAAGGACGTTGACCATTCCGAACTCTCGACCGAAGAGCTGTCCGAAGACGATTGCCACTGCAAGTACAGAGGTGATGTTGGGCAT
>JBEBBR010000107.1:0-8468 GCA_041158285.1 Actinomycetota bacterium | reverse complement strand
GATTCCTCTCGCGAGGTATCACCCTTGAGAGTCCCAGAAGATGCCATTGTCATCGATGCGACTCACTTGACGGTGGATCAAGTAATCGAACAAATGCTGCATCACATTGCGAGAGTGTCATGAAATTCAATGTGCATGCCACATTGCAAAACCTGGCCTATTTCCTACTTCACACGTATTACGACATCACTGTTGTCGGGGCTGAGAATCTTCCAGGTTCTGGCAAGGTGATTGTTGCTGCGAACCACACTGCCTTGATGGATGGCCCTTTCTTACTAGCTATCGGTGGCCGACCACTCCACGTCCTGTCGAAATATGAATTATTCAAAGGACCAGTTGCGATGGTTCTCAACGCAGGTGGGGCACTGCCGATCAATTGGCATGCTCCGGATCGCACAGCACTGCACACATCACGCGAATTGTTAGCAAAGAATGAAGCTGTAGCTCTATTCCCAGAAGGCACTCGATCTCAGGGGATATTTGACTGGATCAGAGATGGTGTGGTCTATCTCGCGGCCCACGGTGATGCACCAGTTGTGCCTGTCGCAATTCTGGGCGCCCGCCGAACCGGACAATCTCGGTCAAAAATCACTCCTCGCAGACAAGCAATCACTATCGTCGTGGGGGCAGCGATTACCCCAAACGAGTTTCTTCCAACTAGATTTGAGCCAACTTCTCGAGCTGATCTAAAAATCGCCGGTGAGAAGTTGCGACAATTACTGTCACAACACGTCCAATTCGCAGCCATCACAACTGGTGTTCCGTTGCCTGAAGACGATGTCAGCATTCCAGGTGAGGGCGCACGATGAGCGATGATGCAGTATTCGATGAAGTCGAATGGGAAGTCCCCGAAGGCTTAGATGATTACTCAGCCGCGCAAGCCGCAGCTGAAGCAATTGAATTCGATGAGAACGAAACTCTCGATGAAAATTCACAAGCGCGACCTGTTGTGGCCATCGTTGGCCGTCCCAACGTTGGCAAGTCCACGCTCGTCAACCGCATTATTGGTCGACGTGAAGCTGTTGTGGAAGATAAGCCTGGTGTCACCCGGGATCGCGTTTCCTACGATGCCGAATGGACTGGTCATCTTTTCACGTTGCTTGATACCGGTGGATATGAAATTGACGCCAAGGGCATTGGTGCACAAATTGCGGCACAAGCAGAAGTCGCAGTGTCAATGGCAGACATCGTTGTTCTTGTCGTCGATGCCCAAGTTGGTGCAACTGACGATGACGAAAACGTAATCCGCATTTGTCGAAAAGCAAATAAGCCAGTAATTCTTGCTGCAAACAAAGTTGATGATTTACGAACTGAATCTGATGCAGCAGCGCTGTGGAATTTGGGTTTGGGTCAGCCGTACGCCATCAGTGCGTTACATGGTCGCGGCAGCGGTGATTTGCTCGATGCAATTGTTAATGAGTTTGAGAACATCGATTTCTCAGGACGCGGTCGACAAGGTCCACATCGAGTAGCCCTTCTCGGTAAACCAAATGTTGGTAAGTCTTCGCTGCTCAATAAGTTGGCAGGGGAGGAGCGCGTTGTTGTACATAACGTAGCCGGAACAACTGTTGACCCTGTAGACGAACTTGTCGAAATCGATAATGAAGTGTGGCGACTTGTTGATACTGCTGGTATCCGCCGGCGTGCAGATGAAGCTTCAGGACATGAGTACTACGCGGTTCTTCGAACACGCACCGCACTTGAAAAGGCAGAAATCGCTTTGATGCTGATTGATGCATCAGAACCAATTGCTGAACAAGATCAACGCATCATTTCGATGATTGTCGAAACAGGTCGTGCGCTTGTTCTTGTGATGAATAAATGGGATCTTGTTGATGAAGAACGCCGCTTCTATTTGGAACGTGAAATCGAACAAGACCTTCAACAGGTTGCCTGGGCTCCGCGTGTGAATTTAGCGGCATTAACAGGGCGAAATGTTGCAAAAATTGGACCTGCGCTTCACAAAGCTCTTGAAGGTTGGCAAACCCGCATTCCTACTGGGCGACTCAATCAATTCCTCGGTGAATTAGTAGCGGCACATCCGCATCCCGTTCGTGGTGGAAAGCAACCTCGCATTTTGTTTGGTACCCAAGCGGGAATCCGTCCGCCAACATTTGTTCTGTTCACGTCCGGGTATTTAGAAGCTGGCTACCGCCGATTTATCGAACGCAGATTGCGTGAAGAGTTTGGATTTGCTGGCTCTCCAATTCGCGTTCAGCTTCGCATTAGGACTAAACGTGGCAAGCAATAACTCAATGGCAAAACCACTGTCTCCAATGCAGGTGTTTTGTGAACCACTCCAACAATAATTCTCCTATGTCACATGCCATCTGGACTATCCCGAACGCAATTTCGTTCGTCCGTTTGGCTGGAATACCGCTTGTTGTGTATTTGGGGCTAGACCCAGATAAATCTGTGTGGGCTTTTCTGGTTTTTGTGTTGGCAGGTGTCACTGACTGGCTTGATGGTTATCTCGCGCGACGTCTGAATCAGCTATCCAAAATTGGTGCAGCCTTAGATCCAGTGGCAGACCGTCTATACATCATTGTTGCTGTCATCGTTTTGTTGATGCGTGATCTTGTTCCAATCTGGGCAGTTGTTCTCATAGTTTTACGTGACGTTGTGTTGGCAATTCACCTCGCTATCAGACGGAAGTTTGGATACGCGCCGCCGCAGGTTCACTACATTGGCAAAGCCGCAACTATGATGTTGCTGTACAGCGTTCCTTTGATTTTCTTGGGGGATGGCGACAGTGCTTTGATGAATGCAGCTCGTTGGTTTGGTACTGCATTTTTGCTGTGGGGAATTGCCGTCTATTGGTTAGCCGGAATTCTCTACATTAATCAATTCGCCGTGGCACGAAAAGAATCACGTCATGCGGATTAATAGAGATACATCGTGGTTCACCGATTTACTCTTAAGTGAAAGTGATTCGGGCTATAAAGCTGCAGCCGAAAGAAAAGAACTTTTGGGGGAGACCGAACGGCACAAGAAATTGAGTGCAGTCATCGCTGCTGTATCTATGGGTTTGGTTGGATTTGGTTTCGCGGCTGCCGCTCAACTGGTGCAACAAACGCGACCAATTGCGCAAGAAACAAAGATTGAATTGATCGAGCGTATCGAAACATTGCGAGATCTCAACACCGCACTGTCTGAAACCAATCGTTCACTTCAACTGCGAAATCGTCGTCTCGAAGATCTAGTACTGCCAGACCTCGATGGGAAACTTGCATCCTCGTTGAAGACTGCCAAAAGATTTGGTGGCTATTCCGAAACACGTGGCAATGGTCTTCAAATTATTCTGACAGAAGTTTCTACAGATGGCGGCACTAACCCGTCCGACTATGTATTAGATACAGACTTGCAGATAATCGCGAATGGGTTGTGGGAGTCTGGCGCGAAAGCGATCGAGATCAATGGCATTCGGTTGACTGCAGCTACTTCAATTCGCATCGCTGGCGCCACAGTCCTCATCGATTTTCAACCCGTCTTGAGTCCTTTTGTCATTAAGGCGATTGGCCCGTATTCCATGCGTCAGGATTTCAACGAGAGTGATGCGAATGTCTGGCTAGCAGACCTCACGACCAACTATCCCGTAGAAGGATCAGTTCAATGGCGCAAGAATCTTTCAGTAGCTAGTGGAACAATGCCCACAGTGAAATATTCAGAGGAGATGGATTCATGATTGCTGCATTAGGCCTTCTAGTCGGCGTTTTCTTGGGAATCGTCTTCCAACCAGATATTCCATTGTGGTTGCAGCCATACTTGCCGATCGCCGTAGTCGCAGCCCTTGATGCCGTTTTTGGAGCCTTCCGCGCTTTGCTCGATGGCATCTTTGATGACCGCGTATTTCTCGTGAGCTTTATATCTAACGTATTGGTGGCTGCATTCATTGTATTTTTGGGAGATCAGTTAGGCGTCGGCGCTCAACTCTCAACCGGTGTAGTTGTGGTTTTAGCTGCACGAATCTTTGCCAACTTGGCTGGCATTCGTAGACACCTCCTCAAGGCATAACACCATGGTGAAACTTTCAGACTTTTCATGGCGACCCCGAATTCGTCATGGTTTCACCATTGGAGTGGTCGCTCTCATTGTGGGTTTTCTGAGCATCACCGCTTTACAGCGAAATAGCAATGACTCAGTTCTGCAAAGTGCACGCGAATCTGACCTCATTGTGTTGCTCGACAGTTTGACTCAACGACTTGTTCGTCTCCAAGCTGAAAAAAGTGATTTGCAAACTGCAAGACAAGAAATCTTGAGTGGTTCTGAAGCCGAAGCATTGGCCCGAACACGTGAACAATTGACAGCGATGCAGATTTTGAATGGCACGATCGCTGTCCACGGCCCAGGAATTATCGTGAAGATCCAAGATCCATCGACATCAGTTACCTATGACGTTGTACTCGGGCTAGTTCAAGAATTGCGCGATGCGGGTGCGGAGGCCATCGACATCAATGGTGTGAGGCTCAATGGCCGTAGCTGGTTTGGTGTTACCGACTCGGGAGCCATTTCGGTTAATGGGACGACCGTCACTTCACCTCTGACAATCAAGGTCATAGGCTCTGCCCAAACCTTGACAGTTGCCCTCCAAATCCCTGGTGGGGTGGCTGACACGGTTGCTAGCCTTGGGGCTCGTCTTGTTGTTGTGCAGCAAGAAGACGTCACAATCACCACCACTGTTCCAACACCGTAAACACTGCGTCCAAAAGGAGTCAGCAATGGCAAACACACCAGAAGATCTGAAGTACACCGCTGAACATGAATGGGTCAAAGCAGTCGATGCAACGACAGTGCGATTTGGCATTACAGATTACGCGCAGGCAGCACTTGGTGACATTGTTTTCGTAACTTTGCCTGCTCTCAATACTGAGATCTCAGCCGGTGAAGCATGTGGTGAAGTTGAATCCACTAAGAGTGTGAGCGACATTTTTGCTCCGGTTTCTGGCAAGGTGATTGCAGCTAACGACTCTGTTGAGACATCGCCAGAGACCTTGAACTCTGACCCATATGGCAATGGCTGGATTGCCGACGTGCAGGTTGCAGACTCTGCTGCAGCACTTGCAGGTTTGATGTCTGCCGCTGATTACCAAGCCTCAACCTCTGCTTGACCATTATCTAAGACGAGATTGACCGACGTCTCGGCTTTTCTTAGGCTTGGACCTCAACCTCTACTTAACCGTGACAAGGAAAACTCCCGTGAAATGCCCCGTTTGTGAGCACAATTCAGATCTTCAGATCTGCACCAATTGTGGGCACGACATTTCCGGAAGTGACACCACAACATCACTTCATCTAGATGAAATTGCCGATGCGGTTGCTGCGCCAATTGACCTTACAGAGCTTGCTCCAGAACAGGCAGTATTGGTTGTAGTTCGCGGTGCAGCTCCTGGTGAAATTTGGTCCCTTGACTCAGATCGCATTGAGGTTGGCCGATCACAAGATGCTGGTTTATTTCTTGATGACGTGACGGTAAGTCGCCACCACGCCGTCCTTACTCGAGATGATTCTGTATGGACCATCGAAGACAAGGGCAGCCTCAATGGCAGCTATGTCAATCGCCACTTGATTTCAACTCCAACAGTTTTGAAATCCGGTGACGAACTCCAAATCGGTAAATATAGATTCACTTTCTCGCAGGGGAGTGACAAATGAGTGCCCTGCACGCTCACCAATTGATGAGCATCGGTGATGCACTTCAGATTCTTAAAACTGAATTCGAAGATGTCACTATCTCTAAATTGCGATATCTCGAAACTGAAGGTTTGGTTGAACCACAACGAACCAATTCTGGTTACCGCAAATACAGTCATGCTGATGTCCAGCGACTTCGTTTTGTGTTAGCTCAGCAGCGAGACCAATATCTACCGCTAAGAGTTATCAAGGAACAGCTTGATGCCCTCGATCGAGGCCTTGAACCTTCGACGGAATCAGGTTCGGCCAAGGCCCCGCGCGCATTGGTTTCTGTTGACAGTTTGCCACAAGCGAGTGCTTTCCGCTCCACATCCGCACTCAAACTCACATCATCTGAACTACTAGAAGCAGCAAACGCGACTGTCGAATTACTCGCAGCGTGTCAGCAATATGCGCTGATTTCACAAGAAAAAGATGTGTTCTCAGCCGATGATGTCGCTGTTCTCACCACGGTTGTTGCACTCTCTGGCTACGGTATCGAACCGAGGCATCTTCGCGCTTTCAAAATGGCTGCCGACCGTGAAGTTGGTTTGGTCGAACAGGTTGTTGCACCGATTAGCAAGCAAAAAGATCCAGAACTTGCTCAACAAGCACAGGATGTCGCTCGCGACATCGCTGCACTATCTGTCAGTTTGCATGTCGCATTAGTGCGATCTGGACTTGGCGATTCTTTATCCAACTTGAACTAACGAACGCCGCAACGGAGGTTGTATGCATGTCGTAGATGTAGTTGGTATCCGTTTAGACGATGCCGGCAATGCACCAATGCTTTTGTTGAAAGAAAGAACAGGGCAGCAGCGCACACTCGAAATCTGGATTGGCGCTGTCGAAGCGGGAGCTATTGCTTTTGCTGAGCAGGGGATTACTCCGAGTCGGCCACTGACTCACGACCTCACGCTCAACCTTTTGGCAGCGTCTCAGGTCAGTGTCACAGAAGTTCGAATTACGAGTCTGGTTGAAAGTATTTTCATTGCAGAGATCGTGTTGTCTAATGGTGAAGTTGTGAGTGCACGACCGAGTGATGCTGTGGCTATCGCTATCAGAGCGAGTGTTGAGATCTTGGTAAGTCCTGACGTGCTAGACGAAGCTGGTCGAGTAATCGTCGAAGAAAACGTCGAACAGGTTTCAAGCGAAGAAGCAGACCTTGAGGCTTTCCGCTCATTTCTTGATAATTTGAACCCGGAAGACTTCGAAAAGGATGCCTAAAGTCTCAACTAAGACTTGAAACTTCCACTTTCAAGTTGAACTTGAGACTTTTACGGCGTGTCGCACTCGATATCTTTGACCGACTCACCGAGTCCGCCTAAATTTGCACATGCGAAACTTCCCCCGCTTTACGAGGAGTCCTCAGTGACTGAAACACCTGACACCCCAGTCGAAAACGGCTACAAGGGTGCAACCGCATGCACAGTTGCTGGCATCACCTACCGTCAGTTGGATTACTGGGCTCGCACAGGTTTGATCTCACCAAGTATTCGACCAGCGACTGGTTCGGGCACCATGCGTTTGTACAGCTTCCAGGATGTTCTCGTTCTCAAAGTAGTTAAGCGTTTGCTTGATAGTGGAGTGTCACTTCAAAACATTCGTGTTGCTATCGAACATCTGCGCAACCAAGGTATCGAAGATCTCGCAACCGTGACCCTCATGTCCGATGGGGCATCGATTTATGAATGTCGTTCCGCAGACGAGGTCATTGACATCGTCTCTGGTGGACAGGGTGTTTTTGGTATCGCTGTTGGCAGTGTGTGGCGTGAAGTTGAAGGAACCCTTTCGGGCCTTCCAGCCGACAATCAGCCTTCCGACGATCTCATCACATCTGATGATGAACTCTCACTTCGCAGGGCTCGCCGTACCGCTGGCTAGCTCTTTTGAGGCCCAACTTCTATACACTTCGCTCAGTTCGCGCGTCATTAAAAGCGGGAGAGTGGTTGCACAGCCAGTGCAATCCGCCGAAGGAGCAACACCCCGGAAACTCTCAGGCAGATGTACCGCATTTAACAGCGAATCTCTGAAAAGCAGCGCACACGCGCTCACCGTAGGTGAAAGAGCTTCGGCTCGAAACTCTCAGGTTGCTGTGGCAAATAACAGAGGGGTCCTCAACTAGGAGCCTTCTGTGTACACATTTGTAGACCGTCATATTGGTCCAAATTCCGTTGATGTTCAGGCAATGCTCACTGCCATCGGCTACTCGAGTATTGATGAGATGATCAATGCCGCGACTCCGGCCTCAATCCGATTACTTAACAATCTGCAATTACCCGCAGCAGTATCTGAAGTTGAAGTGTTGGCGGAACTCCGTGCACTAGCTTCCAAGAACTCAGCAATGACGAACTTCATCGGTCAGGGCTATTACGGAACTCATGTCCCTGCCGTCATTCAGCGCAACATCATTGAGAACCCGGCCTGGTACACCGCGTACACGCCATATCAACCAGAAATTTCTCAAGGACGTCTCGAAGCGCTCTTGAATTTCCAGACACTCATCTGCGACCTTACAGGTCTTGATGTTGCTGGCGCATCTTTACTTGATGAACCAACAGCGGTTGCTGAAGCAATGACCTTGATGTTGCGTCAACACAAAGGTGACCAACAAACATTGTTAGTTGATCGCGATACCCATCCGCAAACTTTGGCTGTTTTGTACACCAGAGCAACTCCTCTCAATATCGAAATTGAACTTGTCGATGTTGAAAGTGATATTGATTTTGCTTCTGCGTTTGGTCTCGTACTTTCGTATCCTGGAACTTCAGGTGCGATTAAATCTCTCGAATCAGTAA
>JBEBBR010000106.1:0-3872 GCA_041158285.1 Actinomycetota bacterium | reverse complement strand
GAATCAACCACCTCCCAAGAACTCATCAGCACAGGTTCAGGCGAAGGCGGATTTGGTAACACCGCAAAAATCGTGTGGTCCCCATCATTTGGATCTGCTGTCGATGCAGACACTTTGGCAGTGATCACACCTTTGTTGACCAAAGTTTCTGAACTTGGCGCAGTTGCCTGTGTCACTAATCCAGCCGGGCCATCACTAGGCAGCGATTGCCCAGTGGCACCAGCTGGTCCGGACATGGAGCAGATTTCTCAACTCCCAGCCGAACAGCAAGCCGCTTTCATGGCAGCTCTTCAGGCATACGGTGCAGCCTCTTCTACCATCTCAGTTGATCAAACTGTTGCCTACTCCACTATTACATTCGCAGGCGAAACTGGGGATGTATCGACCGAAGACATCAAGCAAATCATCGAACTCGTTAAAGAGGCTCGCAGCACTGAACTTCAGGTGGGTGCAAACGGACAGGCACTTGAATTTGCAGGTCAAGAACCACCTAGCAGCGAAGGTATCGGCATCTTGGTTGCCATCATCATTTTGCTTATTGCATTTGGTTCGGTCGTAGCTGCAGGTCTGCCAATCATCACCGCGCTCATTGGTTTGGCCATGGGTCAAATGGGCGTTCTCTACGTTGCCAACTTCCTTGATGTTGCAACTTTCGCACCAACCCTTGCAGCCATGATTGGTCTCGGCGTTGGTATCGACTACGCGTTGTTTGTTATCAACCGTTTCCGTCAGGCAATGCTTGCCGGACATGATCCAAAGCAAGCGGCACAGGAATCAGTAGAGACTGCTGGTCGCGCTGTGTTGTTCGCTGGTTCAACAGTCATCATCGCATTGCTTGGTTTGTTCGTACTTGGCATCAACTTCTTCAACGGCCTCGCGGTCGCTGCAGCTGTAACTGTCTTGTGCGTCATGATGTCATCACTGTGGATGTTGCCTGCGATCTTGAGCTTGCTTGGAAAGCGCGCTCTCGGTATTCGTTTGCCATGGGGTAAAAAACTTGGCGAACCACATCCAGAAGGTAAAGCATGGGCACACTACGGCCGCTTGCTCCAGAAGCGCCCATTGCTTCCAGCCCTCGTCTCCATCGTTTTGGTCGGCGCACTCGCGATTCCATTGATGAGCCTTCGCCAAGGTTTTGCTGATGATTCAGGTAAGCCGGAAGGAAGTCAGGCACGTGTTGCTTACGATCTTCTTGCTGAAGGTTTTGGCGATGGTGTTAACGGTCCATTCTTGGTTGTTGCAAAATTCGACAAACCAAATGACATTGCGTCTTACACCCAAGTCATTAACGGATTGGCAGCAACCGAAGGTGTGGCAGCGACTTTGCCAAATGCAGCAATGCTTCCTTTGATTGCCAGCAATCCACAGGCCTTCTCAAACGAAGGCACAGTTGCGACAATTTTGGTTACTCCAACCAGTGCACCTCAGGATGAGGCAACCACTGAGTTGCTAGAACGTTTGCGTAACGAAACCAACAAAGATTTGGCCGAACAAACTGGTGCAAAGATTTATGTTGGTGGCACTCAGGCAATTACTAGTGACTTCACAACCGTATTAACTGATTCACTTCCAATTTTCTTGGCAGTCGTTATCGGTCTCGGATTCCTCGCTCTCATGCTTCTCTTCCATTCGATTGTGGTTCCGCTGACTGCGGCAATCACAAGTCTTATGAGTTTCGCAGCCGCTATGGGTATCACTGTTGCAGTGTTCCAATGGGGTTGGTTCTCAGACATCCTTGGAATCAGTGGCACCGGTCCAATCTTCCCGTTCCTTCCAATCATGGTGTTCGCCATCTTGTTTGGTTTGTCTATGGATTACCAAGTTTTCTTGGTGTCACGTATGCAAGAGGAATGGGCACGCACCGGTGACAATGCTGCATCTGTTCGACGTGGACTTGCAGGTTCAGGTCGCGTCGTAGCAATTGCAGCTGCAATCATGTCGAGTGTGTTCTTGGCATTCGTTCCAAGCACCAACTCAACAATCAAGTTGTTCGGTATCGCACTTGCATCTGCAGTTATTATCGATGCATTTATTGTGCGGTTGATTTTGGTTCCAGCATTGATGTCAGTTCTCGGAAAAGCAAACTGGTGGATTCCAGGTTGGCTTGATCGCATCTTGCCTAAGGTTCAGATCGAACCAGGTGAAGATGAAATCCAAGACGACGAAGCTGTGAGCACAAGTCACTAAGTAGTTCATAACAAAAAAGGTGGTGCAGTCATTGCGACTGCACCACCTTTTTACGTACCCACTATGGGCGAAGATGTTTCACAGAAGTCCAAATTGCATAACCACTGGTTAATGTGGTGAAGGCCCAGATGACTCGTGCACCCATGGAATCGACTGAGGTCAACATCGAGAAACCCGAAATCAGTCCGAGCACGCCCAAGACTCCCCCAGCGATCTGTACGCCTCGGCGCGAATTACGACTTAACACGATCGCTATTGGCCCAATGCCAATCGTGACGAAAACAATGGCACCAACTAATGCTGCAAGGGATTCCATGCGGCGAAGTCTTACCTATATATGTGGTGATTGGCTATGGCCGCGCCGCTGCGACATACGTCGTGGCTAGGCTCCCGCCATGGCTGAAAACGAAAAGTTGGTCTGGATTGACCTCGAAATGACGGGGCTTAATTTGGATCGCCATGTGATCGTGGAGATCGCATGCGTAGTGACTGATGCTCAGCTCAATCCGCTTGATACGGGTGTGAGTTTTGTAGTCGCAGCCACCGAAGCCCAAATGGCAGAGATGGATGACTTTGTCATAGATATGCACACCAAGTCGGGGCTGCTTCCAGAAATCCCTGCAGGCATCTCATTGGTCGATGCTGAGCAGTTGGTTTTGAGTTACATCCAGACACACGTGCCTGAACCAAAGAAGGTTCCACTCGCAGGTTCGAGTATTTATGTTGATCGCGGATTCTTGACTCGATACATGCCGACACTCGATGACTACCTTCACTACCGCCTTGTCGATGTCAGCAGTATCAAAGAACTCGCTCGCCGCTGGTTCCCACGCGTGTATTTCGCAGCCCCATCAAAGGTGGGCAATCACCGTGCGCATGGCGACATCATGGATTCGATCCGTGAACTTGCTTACTACCGCGCAACAATTTTCACCCAAGACAACGGGCCAGATACATCAACTGCGCGTGCGATTTCGGCTGAAATCTCAGGTGCCCCGCAAGCAGAACTTTAAAGATTGCTACACTTCGCCACGTTCAATCACTGGTTGAACATGGTGGGTATAGTTCAGCTGGTAGAACACCTGGTTGTGGTCCAGGATGTCGCGGGTTCGAGTCCCGTTACTCACCCCAGTTTTTAGAAGTTGGTCAGTCCTTCAGGGACTGGCCTTCTTTGTTTGTGCAGACTTCGCACGATTCCCTTGCGCCTTCCGTAAATAATTCAAAACTCAGGACTGTTGACTCTTTACCAATCAACTGTTTTCGGAGTATTGTCCTCGTGTTGCACAATCGTTCAACCTAACGCACAAATGTGCGCTTCGCAGGAGGTTCTCATGTCCAAGTTTGTGTATGACTTCACCGAAGGTGACCGCTCCATGGTTGACCTCCTCGGCGGCAAGGGAGCCAACCTTGCTGAGATGACTCGACTTGGACTACCCGTTCCTCCAGGGTTCACTATCACCACCGAGGCGTGCAAGGCATATCTCGAAACTGGACGCGAACCTGCAGGCCTCGGCCCGCAGATCGGCACTGCACTCGCAGCAACCGAAGCTCGATCTCGTCGCCACTTTGGTGATGTCGAGGATCCACTCTTGGTATCAGTGCGTTCAGGTGCGAAGTTCTCCATGCCAGGCATGATGGAAACAGTGCTCAATATTGGTCTCAATGACGCAACACTCCCCGGCCTT
>JBEBBR010000105.1:0-7465 GCA_041158285.1 Actinomycetota bacterium | reverse complement strand
CTCGCATCTCTCTCACTCGTTTCATTAAGGAAACTTGCAAGAACTGCAATGGCAGCAAGTAGAAATCGCGAACCTGCAAAGTGCTGCGTAATCCAACATTAAGATCGAGCAACTGAGAATTACCTGTAATCAAAAGGATTTCTCTAATCGTGCGCTGATGCTCTTCGATGATGACATCGAACACGCGATGAAGCTCGGCTGGTACAAGATGTTCGACATAATGACGTGCAACCTGCAAATCAGTCTTCGCTAATGTCATTTCGACGTTGGACAAGAAGTTGCGGAAGAAGTGCCAGTCTTTGTACATGCGAGCCAGTTCATCAGTATGTCCTGCTTCGCGGGCGGCTTGAAGTGCAGTTCCGACGCCGTACCAACCAGGAACAATCTGCCGAGACTGAGTCCAACCAAACACCCATGGAATCGCGCGCAAACCATCAATACCCGCATTGGTATCTGGACGGCGTGCAGGGCGTGAACCCATGTGAATATCCGAAAGTTCTTCAACCGGAGTTGAGAGTGCAAAGTAGCGAGGTAGATCTGGATCCTCGACTAATTCACGATATTTCTTTTGGGCTGCATCAGATGCAACATCCATGACCTTGTCCCACAACGCAAGTTCGTCTGGGAATTGACGTGGCTGGTGATGCAACAGAGTTGATTCCAAAACTGCGGCCAATGTTTGACGTAAGTTTGCACGTGCAAGGGAAGGCAACAAATACTTGTCCGAAATAACTTCACCCTGTTCGGTGATTTTGATTTCACCATCAAGTACACCCCATGGCTGCGCCATGATTGCTTCGTAGGTTGGGCCGCCACCGCGACCAACAGTGCCACCGCGACCATGGAATAAACGCAAGTGCACACCATGATGGGCTGCAACGTCACGAAGATTTCGCTGCGCTAAATGGATCTCCCATTGGGAAGTTGTAATACCTGCATCTTTGTTTGAATCGGAATATCCCAACATCACTTCTTGTTCGTCACCAAGGAGTCGAACTAATTCGCGGTAGGTTGGATTCGACAGAAGCATGTCGAGAATTTCGGCAGCTTTGCGAAGTTCATCCACAGTTTCGAGAAGTGGTGCAAAACCAATTCGTGCGAAGCCGGCATTGATATCAAGCAGACCAGCAGCGCGCGCCAAAACTGCAGCCGCCAAAACATCTTCCGGACCTTTAGTCATCGAAATGATGTAGGTCTCAATGACATCACGACCGAAACGATCTTGTGCATCTCGGATAGCGCTAAATGCACCAAATGTGTTGGTTGCAATTTCGTCGAGCATTTCCTCATTGAATGCGCGCTGACCTGGTGCCGCTAACGCACCTGCCAAAACATCGAATTTTGTTTTTGCGTCTGATGATGAATAAGCGCCATCAATTTTGCCGTCAAAAATAAAGCTCACCGTGTGATGATGTTTTTCGGAGTGCTCGCGCACATCCATGGTGGCAAGTCGAAGTCCAGTCGAACGCACGATGCGAACAAAGCGGCCAAACACTGCTTCGGCAACAGTGTCGCGGTTGCCAAGACGTGCCAATGACTGACTGATTTCCTCTAAGTCAGTCAACAGTTCGTCGTTGCCAATGTAATCGTGACCTGCCACGTGTGATGCACGTGTGGTGAGTCGACTACGTGAGTTGATTAATTTTTGACGAACGCAGGTGAGCTTGAGTCGCCAAGGTTCTTCGGCGTTGATTCGCAAGTAGCGGCGATCGAGTTCTGGTAACGCGTCAAGATCTTTTTCGATTGAAGCCCACAGAATTTCGTCACGCCCAGTTCCGAGAATTCGTTCCGAAATAGAAAGATCTTCGATAACGCGATCGAGGTGAACCAAAAGGCTGCGAATCGCGTGGTCACGTTGAAGGGCCAAGACACGAATCGTCACATCAGGTGTGACGAATGGATTGCCATCGCGGTCGCCACCAATCCAGGTGCCGAAGGTAAGTGGCGTTGCTTCGACAGGAAGTACTGATCCGATTTCTTCAGTGACATGTTCAAGTTCATCAAGGATTGCGGCAAGTGGACCTTGAGTGAGTTCGTCGAGGAAGTACAACGCGTTACGTGCTTCGTCAAGAACTTCTGGACGGCTCAATCGAAGTTCGTCGGTCTGCCACAAAAGTGCAACCGCTTCTTTCAACCGACGATTGCGATGTGTGTCTTCTGGCAAAGTGAGTAAGTCGGCGATGCGACGAATTTTGAGAAGTACGGATCTGCGCGCGGCTTCGGTTGGGTGCGCGGTGAAAACCGGGCGAGTGTTGATGCGCGATAAACCCGTGGCAATTTCACGGGCAGGAAGTCCGGCAGCCGAAATTCGATGAGCCGCACGAACAAGTGCACCACCAGTAGCCTGGCGATCCGCTGCTAACTCGCGGGCGCGGAAAACCTGTTCTGCCACGTTGGCGAGGTTGAAGTAGGTGCTGAAGGCGCGGGCAAGGCGAATCGCATCATCAAGTTCGAGATCATTCAAAGTAGCGGCAGCACCAGCTGGATCCTCACGAACCGCCTGGCGGACATGCTCAACTCGGTCGAGTAATTCTTGCCCTTCGACGTCGGCCAACGTCTGACCCAAAATCACGCCCAGACGTCGAATCTCGGCGCGCAGGGCGGCATCTGAGTGGTTTGCGGCAGCAGGAGACCCGTTCATGGGGCAAACGGTAGTCAATCAGCGTTACATCTATGTTGCCTGTTTCACACAGCGAACACTTTTTGCCCTTCGGGAACAAATCTGAGCGCTCCGAGGTTGTACCAAGCATCAGTTCAAAGTGTGAAGTGACACCCCACCCGTCTAGGCTTGCGGTGTTCCCAGAGGAAGGCGATCAATGTTCGAGAGGTTTACAGACCGCGCACGTCGCGTCGTGGTGCTTGCCCAAGAAGAAGCCCGCATGCTCAATCACAACTACATCGGAACTGAACATATCCTTTTGGGTCTGATTCACGAAGGTGAAGGCGTTGCCGCAAAGGCGCTTGAGTCATTGAGTATTTCACTTGAGGCCGTTCGCGCCCAGGTTGAAGAGACGATTGGTCAGGGTCAGACCGCACCAAGTGGTCATATTCCATTCACCCCTCGGGCCAAGAAAGTTCTTGAACTTTCACTGCGTGAAGCTCTACAGCTCGGCCACAACTACATCGGTACCGAACACATCTTGTTGGGTCTCATCCGCGAGGGTGAAGGTGTAGCTGCCAAGGTGCTTGAGAAGTTGGGTGCTGACCTCAATCGAGTTCGCCAACAAGTTATTCAGTTGCTCTCTGGCTATCAGGGCAAGGAGCCTGCGACAGCTGGTGCAGCCGAAGGCACACCATCAACCTCGTTGGTACTCGATCAGTTCGGTCGCAATCTCACTCAAGCTGCACGTGACAACAAACTTGATCCGGTCATTGGCCGCACTCAGGAAATTGAACGTGTCATGCAGGTGCTCTCACGTCGTACCAAAAACAACCCAGTTCTCGTTGGTGAACCTGGTGTCGGTAAGTCCGCATGTGTCGAAGGTTTGGCACAGATGGTTGTCCGCGGAGATGTACCTGAAACTCTCAAAGACAAGCAGATTTACTCACTCGACCTCGGTGCACTTGTTGCTGGTTCTCGCTACCGCGGTGATTTCGAAGAGCGTCTCAAGAAAGTTCTTAAAGAAATTCGCACCCGTGGTGACATCATTTTGTTCATCGACGAAATTCACACTTTGGTCGGCGCAGGTGCTGCCGAAGGTGCAATCGACGCAGCGTCGATCCTCAAGCCAATGCTTGCCCGTGGTGAACTCCAAACCATTGGTGCAACCACACTTGATGAATACCGCAAGCACATCGAAAAAGATGCGGCACTTGAACGTCGTTTCCAACCAATTCAGGTCAACGAACCTTCATTGGCACACACCATTGAGATCCTCAAAGGTCTTCGTGATCGTTACGAACAGCATCACCGCGTCACCATCACTGATGGTGCACTCGTAGCAGCTGCCACTTTGGCAGACCGTTACATCAACGATCGTTTCTTGCCAGACAAAGCAATCGACCTCATCGATGAGGCTGGTGCACGTTTGCGCATTCGTCGTATGACAGCTCCACCAGAGTTGCGCGCATTTGATGATCAGATTGCAAACACTCGTCGCGAAAAAGAATCTGCTATCGATGCCCAAGACTTCGAAAAAGCAGCTGCATTGCGCGATCAAGAGAAGCAACTCATCGCCGCGAAGGCAACCAAAGAAAAGGAATGGAAAGCAGGCGACCTCGATGTCGTTGCTGAAGTAACTGAAGGTTTGGTTGGCGAAGTTCTCGCGGTTGCAACAGGTATTCCCGTTGTTCAGATTTCTGAAGAAGAGTCTGCTCGTTTGCTCAAGATGGAAGACGAACTTCACAAGCGCGTCATCGGTCAGCAGCAAGCGATCAAGGCTTTGTCACAGGCAATCCGCCGTACTCGCGCTGGACTCAAAGATCCTAAGCGCCCTGGTGGTTCATTCATCTTCGCCGGTCCATCTGGTGTTGGTAAGACGGAACTTTCCAAGACGTTGGCTGAGTTCCTCTTCGGTGATGAAGATGCACTCATTACTTTGGATATGAGCGAATACGCTGAGAAGCACACTGTTTCACGCTTGTTTGGTTCACCTCCAGGGTATGTGGGTTATGACGAAGGTGGACAGCTCACTGAGAAGGTTCGTCGCAAGCCGTTCTCTGTTGTGCTCTTCGATGAAATCGAAAAAGCGCACCCAGATATCTTCAACTCTTTGTTGCAGATTCTCGAAGAGGGACGTCTCACCGACGCTCAAGGCCGCATGGTCGACTTCAAGAACACTGTCATCATCATGACTACCAACCTTGGTGCTCGCGATATTTCAAAGGGTCTCAGCCTTGGCTTTGCTAACGCAGACGATCACACCACTGCATACGAGAAGATGCGCACCAAGGTCAACGATGAACTCAAGCAGCACTTCCGCCCAGAGTTCCTCAACCGTATCGATGATGTTGTGGTCTTCCATCAGCTTGCACCTGAAGAAATCATTCAGATTGTTGACTTGATGGTTGCTCGTCTTGACGAACGTCTACGCGACAAAGACATGGGTATCGAACTCACCCAAACCGCAAAGAATTTGTTGGCCGAACGCGGATATGACCCAGTACTTGGAGCTCGTCCACTTCGCCGCACAATTCAACGTGAACTCGAAGACACTCTTTCTGAAAAGATGTTGTTTGGTGAACTCAAGCCAGGCGAAATCATTGCAGTTGATGTCGAAGGTGAAGGCGAAAGTGCAGTCTTCACATTTAAAGGTAATCCAAAGAATGAAATTTTGGATCTCACCACAATGGAAGTGGGAACTAGCGAAAGCTAATTCTTACCTCTCTCAGCAGATTCCGGCGGCAGTCACTCAAAAGTGATTGTCGCCGGTTCTGCTTGTGCGTCACCATTGCGTGCAGTGATTTGGAATGTTCCTGCTGGCACATGATCTGCAGTTTCACCACAGGTCGTTGGATTTTTGAAACCGCCCCAACTCACAACAACTTGGTAGACATCCATAGGCGCCATCTCAACAAGATTGATCTTCTTGTTAGCAGGACAGCGATTACTCGACCACACCAATTCACCGTCTGCATTTGTGACAAAAACTTCATTGGCTCGAGCACCAACATCACGCAGACAACTTTTCAGACCGATGTTTGTGATGGTCGCACTCAGCGTGACAGTTTCATCAAAAGTAAATGTGGGGCCATCTGCGACATCAACCGTCACATCGATATCGGTGTCATCGCAGGCTTTAGTGGTATTTGAGGTTTGGCCTTGAGTGGGGTTGGCCGTATCGGTGGGTTCTGCAGCATTTCGACTCGAGATGGTGTCGCTGACAAAACCGACAGCTGCTGTCACAAGTTTGTACATCGCAAATATCGCGATGAGGAAAACAACCAAAACAACGATACGTCGAATGAGAAACTGTCGCTTCGTAGGACGAGGTCGTCGTCGCACTGGTGGGACTGGCGGTTGCTGGTACTCATTCATAGATTGCTCACGGTAGTGCAATCCTGCGCGAAATTGCCACCGACCTGCCACGCTACGCCAGTGCAAACTCAACTGATCACGTGGTTTTCAAAAAACGCACGTCCTTTGCCATGGCGTGAATCGCATGTCACTGCTTGGCACATCATGGTCAGTGAGTTTATGTTGCAGCAAACGCCAGTTTCTCGAGTTCTTCCTGTCTATCAGCAGTGGATTTCAATGTGGCCGACTCCATCCGCATTAGCCAGTGCGCCTCAATCAGAAGTGCTGCGAGCGTGGGGAAGATTGGGGTATCCGCGTCGCGCACTTCGACTCCATGCGGCGGCAACAGTCATAGATCGAGATTTTGATGATGTGGTTCCGCAGACCTACGAAGAATTACGAAGTTTGCCTGGAGTGGGGGATTACACCGCTGCTGCGATTTTGGCTTTTGCTTTCAAACAAAGATCCGTAGTGATCGATACCAACATTCGACGAGTACTCGCCCGTGCCGTATTAGGAAATCAGTGGCCAGCACTTTCGTTGTCAGCTGCCGAACGAGAACTTGCTGAATCGTTGGTTCCACAGTCTGATGCAAAAGCAGCGATTTGGTCTGCTGCCATTATGGAACTTGGTGCAACTGTCTGCACTGCAGCTTCTCCGCAATGTGACGTCTGTCCGATTGCACAGAAATGTGAGTGGCTTGCGCGCGGACTGCCGCAGTCCACGCGCCCTCATCGAACTCAAGCTTGGCATGGGACAGATCGCCAATGCAGAGGAAAAATCCTGCAGGCACTTAGGGAATCTGATGATGCAGTGAGTGAACAGACTTTAAGTCAGTTAGTTGAAGATCACGATCAGTTCAAACGTTGTTTGCATGCTTTAAAGGAAGAAAGTTTTATTCATAAGGTCAAGCAAGGTTGGATGTTGAACTAATTACAAATAACGTTCAAGAATTGTGGCTTCAGACAAACGAGACAAACCATCTCTGATCGAGCGAGCACGCGCTTCACCAACACCTTCGACCTTTTGCAAATCTTCAGTAGTGGCAACAAGTAATGGTTGCAAGGTAGAAAAGTACGCAACCAATCGATCCACAATCACTTCCGGCAGTCGTGGAATACGTGCCAGCAATCGATAGCCGCGTGCCGAGATTGGATTGTCGAGGGCATCAGCCGAAGAAGCGATATTGAATGCGCGAGCAATCACAACTAGATCAAGTAACTCTTCACTCGTGAGTGCACCAAGTGCGTCAAGGACGGCAGCTTCTTGTTTTGGTTTGCGACCCTTCTCAAAAATCATGTAATCGCGAACCAAAAGCTCACGTGCACTTTGCACACCAGCAATAAGTTCTTCAACCTGAAGGCGAATAAGACGGCCATCGGTACCAAGCTCGATGACATAGCCTTCAATTTCGTGATGAATTCGACGAACCATCTCGAGACGTTGGGTATACGCAGCGACATCGCGAACTGTCACAAGATCTTCGATTTCGAGTGCACTCAAATTATT
>JBEBBR010000104.1:0-5366 GCA_041158285.1 Actinomycetota bacterium | reverse complement strand
TGAACCTCAGGGCTGCCGGTGTCGCCTTCTGAACGGGCGTAATCGGCCATCAAATCTTTTTTGTCGGTTGATTCGACAGACATGTTTCTCCTCGGGCGCGGACTGACTGGGTCACAGTCATAAGTCACGGATGGCCAGGCGCCCGCCTCGCACACCGTCTAACTACGGATTGCAGTGGGCTAAGGGTAACTTGCCTCAGGCTAAGCCCAAAATCCGCTCAGTGTGGGAGACATCTCGACCCATGGCCGCGATCAGGTCTTCGAGGGAGGAAAACTTCTCCATCCCCCGCACGCGGTCCACAAAATCCACCGCAACTCGCAGGCCGTAAAGCTCCAAAGTGGTCTCATGGAGGGCATAAGCCTCCACCACTCGGGTGGTGACATCGTCAAATGTCGGATTTGTCCCCACCGAGATGGCTGCCGGCCATTGCTGGGTAGAAAGCCCATTTTCGTCCAAAACTCGCAGCCAACCCGCATACACACCATCCGCTGGGACTGACTGATCCCACTGGGGCTCAATATTGGCGGTGGGATACCCCAAGTCTCGACCTCGCTTATGGCCTGGGACTACAACGCCTTCAAACCGATGTTCCCGGCTCAACAACTCGGTTGCACCAGCCACTTCCCCGCGGGCAATCAGCTCTCGAATGCGGGTCGACGAAACCCGAGACCCATGAACGAGAACCTGTTCGACCTCGTGCACCACAAGTCCGGCTTCTCGGAAATCTTCAGCCGTACCGGCCGCACCTTTTCCAAAACGGAAACCTTGTCCGATCACCACATGAGTTGCACCGAGTAGTTCGATCAGCACTGATTGGATGAATTCAGCGGGCTGCTGGGCTGCCCGCGCAGTGGTGAAATCACACACATGAACATGATGCATACCGACTGCTTCGAGCAGCTCCACTCTGCGTTGAATCCCAGTCAACAAATCCACACGCATACCGCGCACCACAGACATCGGATGGGGCAGGAAGGTAAGTGCAACCGGAAGTAATCCATGTTCGGCAGCGACTGCACATGCTTCGGTAGTCAAAGCTTGATGGCCGAGATGAACACCATCAAATACACCGATGGCAACAACGGATTTCTGTGAACTCATAAACCTAGCCTGCCAGAGGTTGAACGAATACTGAGTGATAGCCAAGCACTTCGCGGTTGTTAAACACATCACGATGACCAATCGCGACGACTGCACCAGCACTGTCTTTAACGACGAACGGACCAAGTTCGTCACCCCATTGCCACACCAATCGTTGGCCATTGGCGATGCGAGCAACTTGATCACTGGACACTGTGACTGTTGGCATGAAACGCGACAAAGCATCAGCAAGTGGGAGCACATGTTGTGCAGCGGATTCGTAATCGCAGGAATCATCGATCGAGAATCCACTTGAATGAGTACGTCGCAACTTCGAAAGATGTCCACCGACACCAAGCGCTTCTCCAAGGTCACGAGCAATAGATCGAATGTAGGTACCTGTTCCGCAGGCAACGGTTACATCAACTTCAACAGTTGTATCGAGAGTGCGAAATGCTTCAACATCGAGACTGTGAATCACAACAGATCGAGCTGGGATATCGACATCTTCACCTGCACGAACACGAGCATGAGCCCGCACTCCATCAATTTTGATAGCAGATACTGCAGAAGGTTTTTGTTGAATTGTTCCCACAAATTTTTGAAGTTCAGCGCGCACTACATCGTCTGAAAGTTCGTGCGCATCTACCTGTGCGGTGATTTCTCCATCAGCATCATCAGAAACTGTGGAGATACCAAGCACAATTGTTGCTTCATAAGTTTTGTCTGCACCAGAAATAAACTGCAAAGCCTTGGTGCCAGCGTTAACGCCAATGATCAGTAAACCTGTTGCCATGGGATCCAATGTGCCGCCATGACCAACACGTTTTGTTCCAAGAATTTTGCGCAACTTTGCGACCACATCATGTGAGGTCATGCCGGCTGGTTTGTCGATGACAACCAAACCATCAGATGCTTGCAGAGCCACGACTATTCGGAGTCAGTTTCGCGAGGATGGCGATACGGATCAGCTTCACCGGCGTATTTCGCACCTTCAGCTGTCTTATGAAGTTTTGCATCAGCTTCGGCGGCAGCTTGCAATAGAACTTCTAAGTTGGCTGCCGTTTCTGGAAGTGCATCGTGCATAAAGGTAAGAGATGGCGTGTGCTTCAACCCAAGACGTTTACCGAGTTCGGTACGAAGAACTCCTTTTGCCGAATTCAACGCAACCATGGTCGCTTCACGTTCATCTTCATTTCCAAGCACCGTAAAGAAAACAGTGGCTTCACGTAAATCAGAAGTTAAACGAGCAGCAGTAAAAGTAACAAAACCCACACGTGGATCTTTGATTCGCATTTCAACAGCTTCGGCCACAATGACCAAAATTCGTTCAGCTAATTGTCGAGCGCGGGCTGCATCAGCCATGTGCGTCACCTTTACATCAAGGTTGTTGTGGGTGTCAGCAACTACGCGTGACACCCACAACAACTACTCACATTATGAGCGTGGCTTTTCTTTCATTTCCCAAGTTTCGATGACATCTTCTGGTTTGATGTCATTGAAACTGCCGAGACCGATACCGCACTCGAAACCTTCACGGACTTCGGTTGCGTCATCTTTGAATCGCTTGAGGGAATCGATCGTCAAGTTGTCTGCAACTACGACGCCATCGCGAACAAGGCGAGCCTTGGTGTTTCGCTTGATGGTGCCGGAGCGAACCAAACATCCTGCGATGGTGCCGTACTTCGAAGACTTGAAGACATCGCGAACTTCGGCTGTTCCAAGTTCTGCTTCTTCGAATTCTGGCTTGAGCATTCCCTTGAGGGCTGCTTCGATGTCGTCGATCGCTGCGTAAATGACTGAGTAGAAACGAATCTCGACTCCTTCACGATCAGCAAGATCGCGAACCTGTCCTTCTGGGCGAACGTTGAAACCGATAACGATGGCATCAGATGCAGCTGCGAGTGTGACATCGCTTTGGTTGATTGCACCAACACCACGGTGGATAACACGAAGTTCGACTTCCTGATTTCCAATGTCGATGTTGAGCAATGCATCTTCGAGTGCTTCGACAGAACCAGAAACGTCACCCTTGAGGATGAGTTTAAGTTCTTGCACATCACCCTTCTCCACTGAAGCCAAGAAGTCTTCAAGTGTGCGACGGGCACGGCGTTTAGCAAGCTGTGCATTTCGTTCGCGAGCTGCACGGGTCTGTGCAATCTGACGTGCGATGCGGTCTTCGGAAACAACGATGAACGAATCACCAGCACCAGGAACTGCGGTAAGACCGAGAACCTGAACTGCGCGAGATGGACCCGCTTCAGCAACCGCGACACCGTTTTCATCCAACATTGCACGAACGCGACCGTAGGCCTCGCCTGCAACAATCGAATCACCAGGACGCAAAGTTCCGCGCTGAACCAAAACAGTTGCAACTGGACCACGACCGCGATCCAAGTGCGCTTCGATTGCGACACCTTGTGCATCTTGATTTGGATTTGCACGGAGATCGATTGCAGCATCTGCTGTAAGCAACACAGCTTCCAACAAATCTGCAATGCCATCGCCACGACGAGCAGAAACATCAACGAACATGACATCGCCACCGAATTCTTCGGCAACCAATCCATATTCAGTCAATTGAGTGCGGACCTTCATTGGGTCTGCACCTTCCTTATCGATCTTGTTGACGGCAACAACGATTGGCACATCTGCTGCTTGTGCGTGGTTGATAGCTTCAACAGTCTGTGGCTTCACACCATCATCTGCTGCAACTACCAACACTGCAATGTCAGTGACTTTTGCACCACGGGCACGCATCGCGGTAAACGCTTCGTGACCTGGAGTATCGATGAACGTAAGTTTGCGTTCGATACCTTCGTGATCGGACACAACTTGGTATGCACCGATGTGCTGTGTGATGCCACCAGCTTCGCCTGCAACAACATTGGTGTTACGGATTGCATCGAGCAAACGAGTCTTACCGTGATCGACGTGACCCATAACGGTGACAACTGGTGGACGAGGTGCGAGATCTGCATCTTCGTTTTCACCTTCACCAAATTCAAGATCGAATGAATCAAGAAGTTCACGATCTTCGTCTTCTGGTGAAACAACTTCAACGGTGTACTGCAGTTCGGCACCGAGCAATTTCAAGGTGTCGTCATCAACTGATTGGGTGGCGTTAACCATTTCACCAAGTTTGAACATGACGGTTACCAAAGTTGCTGGATTTGCACCGATCTTCTCTGCGAAGTCAGTAAGTGATGCACCGCGAGGTAGACGAACTGTTGCACCGCCACCGAGTTGAACCTGCATACCGCCAAGGATTGGGGCTGCGAGATTGTCGAACTCTTGACGACGGGTGCGCTTTGACTTGCGAGCCTTACCTGGCTTGCCGCCGCGACCGAATGCACCAGCAGCCTGACCGCGACCACCAGTAGTTCCTGGACGTGGAGCACCGCCACCGGCACCAGCTCCACCACCGGCGCCTGGAGCACCGCCACCGAAACCGCCTGGACGTGGACCGCCACCTGGGCGACCGGCACCTCCAGCACCTGGACCGCCTGGACGACCAGCGCCGCCGGGACGACCAGCACCACCAGCACCTGGACCACCTGGGCGGCCAGCGCCACCCGGACGACCGGTACCTGGACCGCCTGGACGGCCTGCGCCAGTTAATGGACCTCGTGGACGAGGAGGCATTGCACCTGGGTTCGGACGTGGACCAGCCGGAGCTGCGCCACCTCCGCGAGGAGCGGCATCGCGACCCATACCGGTGCCTGCACCTGAGAATGGGTTGTTGCCTGGACGTGGGGTTCGACCCATACCGGTGCCTGCACCTGAGAATGGGTTATTGCCAGGACGTGGAGTTCCTGGACGTGGAGGCAACGCACCTGGAGTTGGGCCAGCTGGAGCAGCTGGAGCTTCAGGGGCTTGGAATTGTGCAGCTTCTGGCTGAGCGGCTGGTGCCTCATCAGCAGTTGGCTGGGCAACAGGCTTGTCAGCAGCTGCTGCTTTCTTTGTGGTTTTTGGAGTGGCTGTCGCAGGTGTCGCTGCAACAGCTGGCGTTTCTTCTACTGGCACTTCAGCCGTCTTCGCAGTTTTAGCAGCTTTCTTCGCAACCTTCTTGGCAGGTGCTGGTGCACCTTCGGCAGGAGGTGGGAATGCGGCAATCAAACGGCGAGCAACTGGTGCCTCAACTGAGGAGGATGCTCCCTTGACATACTCACCGATTTCGGCAAGTTTGCTTACAACTTCTTTACTGTCTACACCAAGCTCTTTAGCGAGCTCGTAGATCCGGACCTTGGACAATGTCTCTTCCTTGTTCGGCCCGGATCGCTAGC
>JBEBBR010000103.1:0-3388 GCA_041158285.1 Actinomycetota bacterium | reverse complement strand
TAAGTTGCAACGTCCTATTGATGTTTCCACTGTGCACGAGATGTACATGGAATATTTCAAAGACGCATACTTTGTAAATGTTCTACCGCTCACCCAACAACCAAAGTCTGCATCTGTATCTGGGTCTAACTATGTCCAGATGCAAGTAGAGATTGATCAACATACCCAGCGATTAGTCGTCACAGTTGTAATCGACAACTTGGTCAAGGGCGCTGCCGGACAAGCAATTCAAAATGCCAACCTGATGTATGGATTACCACCACAAACCGGATTAACAAACATGGGAGTAGCGCCATGAGCGTGACAGTTCCACAAGGTTTTGAAGCAGCAGGAGTAGTTGCTGGAATTAAGAATTCTGGTAATCGCGACGTTGCTCTTGTAGTCAATCGTGGACCACTCAAAGTGGCGGCAGGTGTGTTTACTCGCAACCGTGTCAAAGCAGCACCTGTCATGTGGTCTCAACAAGTTCTTCAATCAGGAGCGATCAAGGCTGTTGTTCTCAACAGCGGTGGAGCGAATGCCTGCACCGGTCCAGAGGGATTCGCTGACACTCATCACACAGCCGAATATGTAGCAAAAACATTGGATTTTGCACCTATTGATATTGCTGTTTGTTCAACGGGGCTCATTGGTCAACGACTTCCGATGGACAAGATCTACAGTGGCATTGATCAAGCCGCAGCAAACTTGTCCGCTGATGGTGGCGATGATGCGGCTTGCGCAATCATGACGACAGATAGTGTTTCTAAAACCTCATCTGTGACTCGTGACGGCTGGTCCATCGGTGGCATGGCAAAAGGTGCAGGCATGCTTGCACCAGGTTTAGCAACCATGTTGGTGACCTTAGCAACAGATGCAGTTGTGACTTCAGCTCAGGCTGATGCTGCTCTTCGTGCCGCAACGTCGGTGAGTTTTGATCGCATTGATAGCGATGGGTGTATGTCAACAAATGACACCGTTCTCCTTATGGCAAGTGGCGCATCTGGGCTGGCGCCGAGTGATGATGCTTTTGTTGAAGCGCTCAAAGAAGTTTGTCTCGATCTCGCTCGACAACTCATCGGTGATGCTGAGGGGGCAACCAAAGACATACGAATTGAAGTCATCAACAGCGCGACAGAAGCCGAGGCTGTCGACGTAGCTCGAGAAGTTTCTCGTAGCAATCTGTTGAAATGTGCAATTCACGGTGAAGATCCAAACTGGGGTCGTGTCTTATCCGCAGTCGGAACCACCGATGCTCAATTCGAACCTGATCGCATTGATGTGGCACTTAATGGTGTGTGGGTGTGTCGTAACGGAATGACCGGCGATGATCGCAATTTGGTCTCAATGAAAGACCGCGAAGTGTCAATCACCATCAACCTCAACTCCGGCAGTGAATCTGCAGTGTTGTGGACCAACGACCTGACCGCAATGTATGTTCACGAGAACAGCGCGTATTCATCATGAGCAATATCAATAGAGAAGAAGCATTAGTTAAAGCAGCAACACTTGCCGAAGCTTTGCCTTGGCTAATTCGATTCCATGGTTCAACTGTTGTCATCAAATATGGTGGTAACGCGATGGTGGATCAAAAACTTCAAGAAGCATTCGCCGCAGATATTGTGTTCTTGCGTCTCGCAGGACTCAAACCAGTTGTCGTTCATGGTGGCGGCCCGCAGATCACAGCGATGTTAGAACGTCTTGGCGTCCCATCTGAGTTTCGTGGCGGCTATCGCGTTACAACTCCAGAAGTAATGGATGTTGTCCGGATGGTTTTGACTGGTCAGGTTCAACGTGAACTTGTCGGCCTTATCAATGCGCATGGACCACTTGCGGTTGGAACCAGTGGCGAAGATGCCCAAATTTTCACTGCAGAGAAGCGCTATGCGGTTGTCGATGGCGAGCAAGTTGATGTTGGTCAGGTTGGTGATGTGGTTGATGTTCGACCAGATCACATTCTCGAAATGCTCGATAGCGGAATGATTCCTGTGGTAAGCACTGTGGCGCTAGGCGCTGATGGAGTGGCGTATAACGTCAACGCCGACACTGCTGCAGGCGCACTCGCAGTTGCATTAGGAGCCGAAAAGTTAGTGATGCTGACCGACGTTGAAGGTTTGTACCGCGATTGGCCAAACAGTGACGAAGTAATTCGGCAGATAGCTGTATCTGACCTTCGCGAAATGTTGCCTACTCTCTCCACTGGAATGGTGCCAAAGATCGATGCCTGTGTGCGAGCTGTCGAAGGTGGCGTTCCTCGAGCGCACATCATTGATGGTCGCCTCGAACACGGTTTGTTACTCGAAGTCTTCACTGACTCGGGTGTGGGAACCATGGTGCTTCCAGAATGACAACGGACGTATCTCTCCATGATGAGTGGTCAAACACCATGCTCAACAACTATGGAGTTCCGCCACTAGAAATTTCACATGGCACTGGTTGTTTACTTAAAGATGTTGACGGAAATGTGTATCTCGATCTCATTGCCGGGATTGCTGTTTCAACCCTTGGTCATGGCCATCCAGCGCTCATCGAAGCGGTCTCAACTCAAGTGTCGAAACTTGCACATACCAGCAACTTGTTAGCGCATCGGCCAGGTCTTGATTTGGCGAGGGAACTTCTAACTCTTGCTGAATCTGATGGTCGAGTGTTTTTTGCGCAAGACGGCGCAACTGCGAACGAAGCAGCTCTCAAACTTGCACGTCGTTATGGACTTAGAACAAATCCTGATGGTAGCCGACAAAAAGTAGTAGCAGCACGGAACAGTTTCCATGGTCGAACGATGGGGGCACTTGCTGTCACAGGAAACCCTGCGAAGCGTGATCCCTTCGGACCTTTCGGATTCGATGTTCTATTTGTTGATTACGGAAACATCGAACAAATCAATGAATTCATTGACAATTCCGTTTGTGCAGTGATCCTCGAAGCGATTCAAGGAGAGGGCGGAATCATTGTTCCTGCGGGGGATTACCTAGCCGCTGTACGCGATCGATGCGATGAGGTTGGCGCACTCTTGATTGTTGATGAAGTGCAATCAGGAATTGGTCGAACTGGAGATTGGTTTCTTTCTCTCGCACAGGATGTGCGTCCCGACATCATCACTCTTGCAAAAGGTTTAGCAGGCGGATTCCCGCTCGGTGCAATGATTGTGGAGCCGTATCTCGCTGATGTATTTGCTCCAGGGGATCACGGAACCACTTTTGGTGGCAACCCAGTGTCATGTGCAGCTGCCCTTGCTGTCATCGAAACAATCAAAAACAACAATCTCCTCGAACATGTCACAACTCTTGGCGCATGGTTTATGTCATCGCTTCAGAAAGTCGATGCACCTCAGATCAAAGAGGTTCGCGGCAAAGGACTGTGGATTGCGATTGAGTTCACTTCAGATGTTTCTCAACTCGTTGAAGTTGCA
>JBEBBR010000102.1:0-2604 GCA_041158285.1 Actinomycetota bacterium | reverse complement strand
AGCTGATTTGCTTTCCTGGATTCGAGGCGGCCCAGGTGATTCCGCTGCGGTACGCATGACAAGCACCCGAAACGCGAATGCCAAAGTCAACGATCTGCTGAACGCCAAGAGCAATCCCGATGCCGCATCCGAATTTGATCTTGCAGCCGGTGATCGCGTAACTCACGACAAGTTCGGTCTCGGAAAAGTTATTGCAGTGGCAGGCACTGGCAACAACGCACAGGTCACAGTTGATTTCGGTGCAGGTGTGGGGGAGAAGCGACTTCTCCTTAGATACAGCCCAGTGACAAAGTTGTAGTTGTCTAAGTTACAGAGTGTCCACGCGCTGGTTCACTGGAAAACGGATCTCGTTGTAACGCAAGGGCACTGGTACGAAGGGCGAATTGAAGCGAGCAATCTGAAGCGGACCTGTAACGTTCAGTCCAACGCGATCAAGTTCCGCCCGCAGTTCTTTTGACTTCGCGAGAATTTTCTCGCCTCCGATACCTCCGCGAAAACTTGCGACTGCCAGCAGCTCTGTGGGTTGCTGACGCACCTCAACACCAATATCTGTGCCAGACGGCAGGTCTGCAGCAGTTGATCCAGCAGGCATGATGAACTCAACCAACCACTGATTCGTACCCTGCTCTGTTTGAACAACCGGAGCCGTCATCGCGATTTGATGAGTCGAGATGTATCGGAACAACTTACGAAACCCTTGGTTGGGGGCATTCTGAATGTCTCCAGTAATACCTACAGAAGCGATAGCGACAGGCGCATACTCGCGAAGTTCGTAGCCGTCTCGCTTTTCGATAAGGCGGTAAACCTGTTGTTCGGTCATGTGTTAAGAGTAGTCTCGGATAGATCTCGCGGCAGTGTGACGAAAGCGTTAAACAGTCAGCATTACCTTGATTGCACGGCGCTCATCCATAGCTTTGTAACCTTCCGCAGCTTGCTCAATCGAAAGAGTTAGATCGAACACGCGACCTGGATTGATCTCGCGACGCCAAATCAAATCGATAAGGTGAGGCAGGTACGCACGCACCGGAGCTGGGCCTCCTAGAAGTGATACGTGCGTCATGAATAGCGATGAGCCATCAATCTGAATGCCATGTGGGACACCCACAAAACCTACGTGACCGCCGGCTCGAGCAGCACCGATAGCCTGCTGCATTGATTCTTGGGTGCCTACGCACTCAAGCACTGAGTGTGCGCCGTAGCCACCAGTCATTTGCTTGATGCGAGCGATGCCTTCTTCGCCACGCTCCTCGACGATGTCCGTTGCCCCAAATTCCAATGCCAGTTGTTGGCGATCGTGATGTCGGCTCATCGCAATGATTCGCTCGGCGCCCAGTTGTTTTGCGGCAAGCACACCCAGCAGACCGACTGCGCCGTCACCGACGACCACAACTGTCTTGCCAGGACCTGCCTGAGCAGCGACAGCCGCAAACCATCCTGTGCCAAGAACGTCCGAGGCAGCCAACAAACTTGGAATCAAATCAGCGTCAGGCATACCTGGCGTAGCGACCAAAGTGCCGTCGGCCAACGGAACGCGCATGAACTGAGACTGCGCACCACCAGGGCAAGCAAACTCTTGGTGGATGCAGCCTGTGTGGAAGCCTGCTTGGCAAATTTCACACGTATTGTCAGATGCGAAAAAAGATCCGACGACGAAATCTCCAGGGCGAACCGTGGTGACCTCACTGCCGACCTGTTCGACGACGCCACAATATTCATGGCCAATTGGCCGCGGTTCTTCAGTCTTGTCGATGCCACGAAATGACCAGAGGTCTGATCCACAAATGCAAGTCGCTGCTAGACGGATGACTGCGTCGGTTGGCTTCTCAATGACGGGCTCAGGTCTATCTTCGACTCTCACGTCTCCTGGGCCATAAAGCATTACTCCGCGCATGAACAGTTACTCACTCAGTAGTTGGGATTGATTGCAAAGGTTTTCGAAGGTCAGCCTAGCGACGAATCGAAACGGACTTCATCGTTTCTGCGAAGAAATCATTTCCTTTGTCATCGACCACAACAAAAGCTGGGAAATCTTGAACTTCGATCTTCCACACTGCTTCCATTCCGAGATCTTCGAAATCAAGAACTTCAACTTTGGTGATGTTGTTCTGCGCCAAAATCGCTGCAGGTCCACCGATCGAACCTAAGTAGAAGCCACCATTTTCTTTGCAAGCATTAGTAACAGCTGCACTGCGGTTACCTTTTGCCAACATCACAAAAGAGCCGCCAGCTTTTTGGAATCGATCCACATACGCATCCATGCGACCCGCGGTGGTTGGGCCAAACGATCCTGATGCAAAACCTTCTGGAGTTTTCGCAGGGCCTGCGTAATAGACAGCATGGTCTTTGAAGTACTGCGGCATTTCCTGTCCGCTCTCAATCATTTCCAAAATGCGAGCGTGTGCACTATCGCGGGCCACGATCAATGGACCAGTGAGTGAGACACGAGTTTTCACAGGCAACTTAGACAGTTGTTCGCGAATCGTGGTCATAGGCTGATTCAAATCAATTTTCACAACATCATCGCTGAGTTTTTGATCTGTGACATCTGGAAGGAATCGGGCAGGGTCACGCTCGAGTGCTTCGATGAAAACACCTTCTGGTGTG
>JBEBBR010000101.1:0-4566 GCA_041158285.1 Actinomycetota bacterium | reverse complement strand
CAACAACTACAGAACACCGTAAGGGGTGAATTTCCGTGAAGACCCTGGTCATAGGAGCAGGTGGAGTCGGGCGGGCTATTGCGAACATTGCTTCGCGACGTAATTTTTTGACCTCCATGGTCATTGCTGACTACTCATTAGAAAAAGCACAATCAGCTGTCAATCGATTAGACGATTCTCGTTTTTCGGCGGCAGAAGTCAACGCTTCAGATCTTGAAGCAATTCGCGAATTAATTCGCGACGTCCAACCAGACATTGTCATTAATGCGGTTGACCCACGATTCGTTATGCCGATCTTCTTGGCATGCGAACTTGAAAAAGCCAACTACATGGATATGGCAATGTCGCTATCGCGACCGCATCCACATCTGCCTCACACCGAAGTGGGTGTGAAACTTGGTGACGAGCAGTTTGCTCGTGACTGGAATTGGTCAGAAAAAGGTATCTACGCACTTGTGGGTATGGGTATCGAACCTGGCATGAGTGATGTGTTTGCACGTTATGCATCTGACGAACTCTTTAGCCGGATCGATCAACTCACTGTTTTTGATGGCTCTAATTTGGTGGTTGAAGGCTATGACTTTGCACCATCATTTTCGATTTGGACAACCATCGAAGAATGTCTCAATCCCCCACTCGTTTGGGAAGATGGTCGCGGCTGGTTCACCACAGAACCGTTCAGCGAACCTGAGATTTTCGATTTCCCAGAAGGAATCGGCCCGGTTGAGTGTGTGAATGTGGAACACGAAGAAGTTGTTTTGATTCCACAAAAAGTTGATGCGCGAAAGGTCAACTTCAAATACGGACTCGGTGCAGACTTCATCAACGTTCTCAAAACTATTCATCTCATTGGTATGGATCGACGAGAAAATGTCGAAGTTCAGGGTGTGAGCGTTTCACCACGCGATCTACTCGCAGCTGCTCTTCCCGATCCCGCCAAACTTGGTGAGCTTATGAAGGGTAAGACCTGTGCTGGAACCTTGGTGAAAGGTTTGGACAAAACAGGTGAACCGCGCGCGGTCTACATCTATCACGTTGTCGATAACGAATGGTCGATGCGCGAGTACGGTGATCAGGCTGTTGTGTGGCAAACCGCATTGAATCCAGTAATTGCGATGGAGCTTTTGCATAACGGCACCTGGCAACCAGAAGGAATTAATGGTCCAGAATGGTTTGATCCAAAACCATTCCTAGATCTCGTCATGGAATACGGCGCACCGTGGAGTATTCGCGAAGAAGATGCTTCAGATATTTCGAAGTAATTCTGAACATAGTTAAAGGGTTGTCACTACACAGTGACAACCCTTTAACTTTTACATTGCGTCTATTAGCCAGTAATAGAAAGAGCAAGAACTCCAATAGCACCCAACACCAATGGGATGAGTGAACCTTTTTTGTCACCTGCTTTGAGGTGGAACATCACAGCACCAGCCATGACGACCACAAGTCCGAAGATTGCAGAGCGCTGGAGGAATGCAGGGATGAAAGAGAAATAGTTTCCGGTTACAGCGACAATGCCACCGAGCATTTCTGCTCCACCAATCAACATCATGATGTTGGTGTATTTCAGTGCCTCTGCAGCTTTGATAGCCATCGGATTCTTAGTGACTTTTCCATACCCAGAAAAAGTCATGATCATGCCGAAAATGGTGGAAAGTGCGATGTACATAAATTCCTCTATCTAGTCATTTACCTGTTCTTCATGGCAGACAGTAGCGAGGTAACCTTGGAGAATGCCTGCTCAACATCCATCAGTGGAACGTGTCCGCGCTGCACTTCGCGCTGCTTCACACCATGACAATGTCACCATCCTCGATGACGGTGCTCGCACCGCAAAAGAAGCGGCTGATGCTCTGGGTATTGAGGTGGGGCAGGTTGCCTCCTCCATTGTTTTCGGGGTGCCTACTGATGGTGAGCCGGGTGCTGTCTTGGTGATTACTTCAGGACGTCACCGTGTTGATACCTCCATTGTGGCGAAATTCCTCGGTGTCGAAAAACTGCTTCGTGCTGATGCAGATTTCGTGCGACTTTGGTCAGGATTCGCGATCGGTGGAGTCAGCCCTTTGGGCTGGGTGCAGCAGCCCATCGTTGTGATCGATGAAGCCCTCAACGACTATGACGAAGTGTGGGCAGCAGCCGGACATCCACATTCGGTGTATCCCACGACATTTGCTGAACTGATTCGCTGCACAGGCGCTACCCCACTTGCCGTGGGGCAAACCCACTAACGACCTCTACCCTCTTCCTATGAGCATCGCAGTGATGAATTCTTGGCGAGTCGAGGCTCGCCATATTCCATCTGCGGTTATGCGGATGGGTTATCACCGAATAACTCTTGCTCGTATTTCAGGACTGAGATTCTGGAAGTTGCTCGGAACTGGCCGCGGGCAGACATTCACTCTCAACGATGCTGACTCTCGCCACTGGGCTTTGCTCACTGTATGGGACTCTTTGGAGCAGGCTCGCGAGTTTCAGAACTCTTCACTTGTTCTGAGTTGGAATCGCATCACTAGTGAATCCGGACATGTCGTGATGCAACCAATTTCGAGTCATGGCGAATGGTCGGGGCGATCATTGTTTGAGTCTGACCCACAGCGAGTTACCGAAGATGCGCCGATTGCAGTGATCACTCGCGCACGTATTAAGCCACGGATGTGGAGAACTTTCTATCGGGCAGTTGAACCAGTTGCAACTGATTTGGTGAATCGAACTGAAGTTCCGATTCGTTTTGGAATCGGTGAAGCACCGATTGGTTTACAAGGAACTTTTAGTATTTGGCGCAACGCTCAAGCAATTCGCAATTTCGCGTATGAGAGTCCCGCGCACAAACAAGCAATCAAACAAACTCAAACCTTGCAGTGGTATTCAGAAGAACTATTCGCTCGATTTTCGATTATCGAAGCTCGTGGTTCGATCAATAACACATCACTAGCTAGTATCGTGAAATCCTGATGCACAAGAAACTTATCCTCGGATTAGCTGTTCTCACAGTGCTCGTGCAGATCGTTTGGCCACTAACCCATGACGAGCAACGAGTTTTGGTTACACAAATCTCTGTACTGAGTTTCGTCATTGCAAGTTTTCTGCATGCATCACATCGCATTGGACTCTTCAAAGCCCTCGGTGTATTGCTCGGAACAGCGACGGTTGCACTTGCCGTGGAGTTTGTCGGTGTTCACACTGGCATTTTGTTTGGCACCTATCAATACACGGAGACCTTGCAACCTCAGATCGCTGCGGTCCCACTCACAGTTTTAGGTGCTTGGTTCATGATGTTGTGGCCAGCATGTGTTGCGGCACATCTCGTCCTCGCTGATCGTCCTCGAATCCTGCAAGCCGCATTTGCTGGCTTCCTGATGATGAGCTGGGACTTCTTCCTCGACACTCAGATGGTCAACGAGGGTTACTGGGATTGGGCAACTCCAAATCAAACGTTGATCGGCATGCCTGGCATTCCGTGGACTAATTACGTGTCCTGGTTTGCAGTCGGTTTTGCTCTGGCATATGCGGCATTAACACTTGTTAAGAATGACTCGATCGCACGTGAGATTGCTGGACCAGCAGTTTTACTTCTATGGACGTGGATCGGCGGGTTTATCGCCCACACTTTCTTTTGGAACAACCTTGGCACCGCACTCTGGGGAACACTTACCCTCGGCATCTGCTGCATTCCTTTCATTCGCGCTGTGCTCAAGCATCCTGAGACAATCCGCTCATGAAACGTGTATTCCGCATTATCTCGCTATTTTCAGCAGTAGCGAGTATCGCCGGAACTCTTCACACCCTTCGAAATATGGCTCTTTTGCGAAACCCGCTGAACCAATCCCCGGTTCACATAGTGAATCCAAAAGTTTCAGTTCTCATTCCAGCTCGTAACGAAGCACACCGAATAACACCCACACTGCAATCAGTGCTGGCACAGACCTATCAAAATCTTGAAATAGTTGTCCTTGATGACGCTTCCACTGATTCGACTTCCAAAGTTGTACATGATCTCATCAAGGATGCACCGCACGCCCGCATTGTTCGAAGCATGGAGGCGCTTCCTGCTGGCTGGCTTGGAAAACCGTGGGCCTGTCAACGTTTGGGCCAGCTTGCCACGGGCGAGATTTTCATGTTCCTCGATGCTGATGTCATTCTTGAGCCCGAAGCACTCGAATTGTGTATCTCACTGATGCACGACTCTGAACTTGATGTGATGTGCCCGTATCCAAATCAAACGACCGCCACTTTTTCGCAACGTCTCATCCAGCCACTCTTACATTGGTCGTGGCTGACAACGCTGCCCCTTGATATTGCGGAAAGCAGCAAACGACCATCTCTTACTGCGGGTAATGGTCAAATTCTTTTTATCACTCGCGAGATGTATCAAAAGATCGATGGTCATGCGAGTGTCAAAGATCAAGTTCTCGAAGATATTAATGTTGTTCGACAGGTCAAACTTCATGGTGGCACTGGTGGCGTCGTCGATGGCACTGCGATAGCTACATGTTTGATGTACAACACCAACCAAGAAATGATTGAGGGTTACACGAAATCTTTGTGGAATGCATTTGGTTCTAAATC